>JBOFJB010000095.1:0-30690 GCA_051650465.1 Dermatophilaceae bacterium
GGGCACGGGTCGCTGCGAAGTTGCTCACCAAGAACGAGCGACCAACGGCCACGATGTCGCGCTACCGATGCCGCAGAGCCACCGTCGACATCGACGACCGGCACCGGGTCCAGGTCGATGGCGACGTGATCGGTGACGCACGGCGCATCGGAGTCGAGATCCAGCCCGGAGCCCTGATCGTGCGCACGCCGAGTGGGCGCTCGCCCGCCGGGCCGCGGCGCGACGACGACTAGAGGCGCGCGGGGCAAGCCGCTGGTTCGCGGGGCAACGCTTTCCTTGTGGGCCAGCGCGTTTCCTGATGGGCCGGAAAACTGGTGTCAGGGTTTCTTCTCGCGCCAGGTGCGCTCGAACGGCAGCCGCCAGGTGAATGGCGAGACCAGCTGGTGAATCTGGTTGGGGCCGTAGGTGCCCTGCGCGTAGGGCCGCACCGGCGGTGGGTTGTCGAGTAGTGGCTGGCTGATCTGCCAGAGCCGCTCGATGCCGGTGGCCGAGGTGAACAGGGTGCGGTCGCCGCGCGCGGCGTCGTAGATGAGCCGTTCGTACGCTTCGAGCACCGAACCGGCCCAGTCGGTTTCGTGCATCGCGAACTGCATCGACAACTTGTCGAGCCGGTAACCCGGCCCGGGCCGTTTGCCGTAGAACGACAGCGACATCCGGGACGTGTCGGCGAGGTCGAAGGTGAGGTGGTCAGGCCCGGAGTCGCCCACCCCGGACCCGGCGGGGAACATCGACTGCGGCGGCTCGCGGAACGCGATGGAGATGATCCGCGCCCCCTCGGCCATCCGCTTCCCGGTGCGGAGGAAGAACGGCACACCGGCCCAGCGCCAGTTGTCGACGTAGCACTTGAGCGCGACGAACGTCTCGGTCTCGGAGTCGGGAGCCACGCCGGGCACGTCGCGGTAACCGGTGTACTGGCCGCGCACCACCTCGTTCGGCTGCACCGGCTGCATCGACCGGAACACCTTGTTCTTCTCCCGGGTGATTGCCGCCGGCTCGAGCGCCGTCGGCGGCTCCATCGCGGTGAATGCGAGGATCTGGAACAGGTGGGTGACCACCATGTCGCGGTAAGCCCCGGTCGCCTCGTAGAAGTCGCCGCGCTGTGCCAGCCCGAGCGACTCGGGGACGTCGATCTGGATGTGCGAGATGGAGTTTCGGTGCCAGATCGGCTCGAAGAGGCCGTTGGCGAACCGGAACGCGAGGATGTTCTGCGCCGCCTCCTTGCCGAGGAAGTGGTCGATGCGGAAGATCTGCCCCTCGTCGAACACCTCGTGCAGTTGCGTGTTGAGGCTCACCGCGCTGGCGTAGTCGGTGCCGAACGGCTTCTCCATGATCACCCGGCTGCGGTCGACCAGCCCGGCATCCGCGATCATGGTGACGGCCGACAGCGCCGCCTTGGGCGGCACCGACAGGTAGTGCAGCCGCTGGTTCGTCTCGCCCGGCAGTTCGACCTCGGCCCGGTCCACCGCGCTACGCAACGCGAGCGGCCCGGCCGAGAGCGGCACGTAGTCGAGCCGCTTGGCGAACTCGTCACGGTCGGCGTCGCCGAGCGGGCGGGTGCTGTGCTCGGCGATGGCGACCATCGCGAGATCGCGGAACGCGTCGGGCGACAGCTCGTCGAGCGACGTGCCGACCACCCGGATGTCGTCGACCAGCCCGGACTGGAACAGGTGCAGCAGCCCGGGGATGAGTTTGCGCTTGGCAAGGTCCCCGGTGGCTCCGAAGAGGATGACGGTCGTCGGCGCGGTCATGTGCTCAACTCTGGCCCGGATGACGATCGCGCGCCACCATCGCTACCCGACCTGCTCCGTCGTCATCCCCGGTGAGGGTCGATGGGCCGTCGCCGGGGCCATCCCGGGACGGCCGCCCGTCCGACCGGGCCGTCGTCTGTCGGGGCCTTGGGCGCGGCCGTCGGGGCGCCGATCTTTCGCCGTTCGTCTGACACCGGGAACGTTCGTCACTACGGTCGTGCGGGTTCGCGTCCTTCATCCAACGACAGACGCTTCATCAGCGGACACGCACTGCCCTGTGGGAACGCCCCCGACATCGGCCGATGTCGCCCCAGCGACCGTATCGACGACCACGCTGAGGACTCTCCAGTGACAGACATCCACCGAAATCACCCGCGTCCGCGCTTCGCTCCCGCGGCCACCGCACTCGCGCTCGGGCTCACGTCCGCGGCCGTGGTCGGCGGCGCCCCGGTCGCCGCCGACCCAGCGCCGGCACCACAGCCGGTCGAGATCGCCACGACCGGCTCGTACTCGGGAACGGTGCCCGACGGGGTGTGCGCGGTGCGCTCCACGGTGCTCGGCGCCGCCGGCGGGCACAACATGAGTTCCAGTGGCGAGAGCGCCAGCGGCGCCAACGGTGGCGGTGCCAGCATCACCTCGGTCTACACGGTGGCCCCCGGCATGCGTTACGAGGGAACCGTGGGCGGTGGCGGCGACCAGGGATCGGTGCGGGATGGCGACGCGGGCAGCGGCGGATCCAACGGCGGCGGACCGGGCGGCTCGGTCGTCGGAGACATCCATCCGGGCGCCGGTGGTGGCGGGTGGACCGACCTCCAACTCGGCGGCACCCTCGTGGTCCTCGCCGGCGGGGGCGGCGGGAGCGGGGGCGGCCATTCGCTCAACGACGGTGTCGGCGGCGACGCCGGCATCCCGACCGCTGCGGGGGTGACGCCGGGCAGCGACGGCCTGGACGGGAGGCAGAAGTCCGGGGCCACCGTCGGAGGAGGAGGTGCCGGAGGTACCGACGCCTCCGGCACCGGCGGGGTGAACGCCGGTGAGCCCACGCTCAACGGAACCGCCGGGAACGGCCGCGCCGGTGGCGCCGGTGGCGCCGACCGGACCCCCGATGCCGGTGGCGGTGGTGGCGGCGGCTACTTCGGTGGCGGTGGCGGCGCGTCCACGGTGTCGGCGCACGGCGGAGGCCCGCCGGTGGTCGACGGTGTCGCCGGTGCTGGCGGAGGCGGCGGGGCGAGCTACGTCGCGGCGACCTCGCCCGACGGGTCGGACTCCCCCGTCGACCTGGTCGGCACCGCCGTGGGCGAACGCCTCGACACCGCGGGGGACGGCGCGGATGGCGCGGTCACCCTGGAGTGGATCCCCTGCGACTACGACCTCACCGTGGAGAAGTCCGTCTCGCCCGCCACGGCGCAGGTCGGCGACACGGTCACCTGGACCGTGACCGTGCGCAACACCGGGCCACGGCCGATGACCCGTGGCGACACGGTGACGCTCACCGACACCCTGCCCGGATCGGGCCCACGGACCATCAACTCGATCAGCGTCGACCTGCAGGACACGGGGCCGGTTCCGGGAGCGCCGCTCGACCGCACCGGGATGACGTGCGGCGCGGCATCCGGCGACCCGATGCCGGCGGCGCTCGAGTGCTCGCGACCGTACGCGGCGTCCGCGAGCCCGGGAGCACCGAGCGGAGGTGAGCGCGGCCTCGACGTCGGGGAGAGCGTGACCGTCAGGTACTCCGAGGTGGCGACTTCGGCAGGTTCGAGCACCAACATCGCCAGCGTGACCGACCGAGCCACTGGCGACTCCGACGACACCGCCAGTGCCACGGTCGACGTCGCCGTGGCACCACCGGCCGCCGACCCGGATACCACCACCGGTCCGCAGGGTGAACCTCAATCGGTCGACCCGCTCGCCAACGACGCCGCCGGCTCCTCCTCCGCACCCCTGGATCCGAGCACCCTCACGCTGGTGGATGCCGGAGGCGAGCCGGCCGCGTCGGTCACCGCCCCGGGCCAGGGCACCTACGCGATCGAGGACGGACGGATCGTCTTCACCCCGCTCCCCGACTTCACCGGCACGGCGGACCCGGTCACGTACCGGGTCGCGGACGCGAACGGCAGGAGCGCTACCGCGGTATACACCCCGATCGTGCTCGCGGGCCTCACCGAGGATGTCGGAGAGGTGACCGAGCAGGCGCCGACCGGCGTGGTCGTGACCCTCGACCCGGTCGCCGACGCTCCGGGTCTGGTGCCGTCCACGGTGCGCCTGGTCGGCGCCGGCGGCAAGGAGGTGACCACGCTTACCGTGGCCGACGAGGGCACCTGGCAGGTCGACCTGTCGACCGGCCAGGTGACGTTCACTCCAGTCGCCGGGTTCACCGGCGACCCCGACCTGGTGCGATTCGCCGGCTCCACCGACGACGGCACTGCGGTCGTCGGCCGCCTCATCGTCAACTACCTCCAGCGGGCGGGCGCCGCGGGCACGCCAGGGATGCCCGGATCACCGGCATCCGGAGGGAGCGGCTCACCATTGGCCGCCACTGGGCCGGCATCCGTGGCCCTCTCCCTCAATGTCGCCGGCCTGCTGATCGCCACCGGCACGGCCGTCCTGTTCCTGGGCCGTCGCCGGCGATTCGACTCCGCCTGAGGCCGATTGGTGGATGACGGCCCGGGCCCTGTGCGGCCCGGGCCGTCACCGTCAGCGGACACCCTCGGCCGCTGACGCATGTCGCAGTGCATCCCGGAACGGTATGCTCTTTCCCATGAGCCAACAGATCGCCGTCCGCCTCCCCGATGACCTCGCCGCCGATCTGGACCGGGTGGCGACCGCGCGAGCAACGACCCGAGCGAGTGTTGTGGTCGACGCCCTCCGGCACGAGATGCGGCGAGAACGGCAACACCGGGACGCCGAGATCATCGCCGCCCACGGCGGCCAGCCATATCCGGATCTGCACGACGCGATCGAGTGGGCGTCGCGGCGTCCCCTCGACATCGACTGACCGCGAACTGATCTGATGCGCCCGATTGTCATCGCTCACCTCGACAAGGCCCGGCCGGTCGTCGTCCTCACTCGAGAGGGGGTACGAGAGCGGCTCGTCAACGTCACGGTCGCGTACATCACCAGCACCGTCAAGGGGCTCAGCACAGAGCTCGCGGTAGGGACACGCAACGGCCTCGACCGTAAGAGCGTCGTCAGCCTCGACAACGTGACGACCATTCCGACCGAGATGCTCGGGCGGCAGATCGGCTGGCTGCTACCCGATCAGGAGGCGCCACTGGCCGAGTGTGTCCGAGCCGCGTTCGACATCGCCGGCTGACCGACATCGAGCGGTGCCCTCACGCGTCGAACAACTGTGTGCCCCAGTCGTCCTCGGCGCCCAGACCGGGCGGGCAGGCGAACAGCGCCGAGCCGGTGTGCTCGATGTACTCGTTCAGCACATCGGATGACGCCAGCGCGCGTTGCATCGGCACGAACTGGCGGTGGGCGTCGCGCACGAACGTGAGGAAGAACAGCCCGGCGTCGAGATGCCCCTGGCCGTCGCTGCCGTCGGTGAAGTTGTATCCGCGGCGAAGAATGCGCACTCCGCCGAGGGTGTCTGGGTGGGCGAGCCGAATGTGCGCGACCTGCGGGATGCGCGGCGCACCGTCGGTGCCGGGCGCGGCGAAGTCGGGCTCGTCGAACTCGCGCTTCCCGCCGAGCGGTGCCCCGACTTTCTTGTCTCGGCCGACGATCTGCTCCTGCTCCATCAGCGGGGTGCGGTCCCACAACTCGATCTGCATCCGGATGCGGCGTGCCACCAGGTAGCAGCCGCCGGCCATCCACGATGCCGGGCCGCGCACGTCATCCGGCGCCACCCAGACGTGCTCGTCGAGGGCGTCGGGCTCCTCGGCGGTGATGTTGGCCGTGCCGTCCTTGAAGCCGAACAGGTTCCGCGGCGTGGCCTGGGCTCGCGAGGTCGACGCGGTGCGTCCGAAGCCGAGTTGACTCCACCGCACCGAGACCGTGCCGAACCCCATCCGGATGAGGTTGCGGACCGCATGTACCGCCACCTGCGGGTCGTCGGCGCACGCCTGGATGCAGAGGTCACCGCCGGAGCGGGACGGGTCGAGGTCGTCGCCGACGAACGCGGGCAGGTCGCGCAGCGCCGCGGGCCGCCGGCCGGCCAGGCCGAACCGCCCGTCGAAGAGCGAGAGTCCGTACCCGACGGTCACGGTGAGGTGGCCAGGCTCCAGATCGAGGGCCTCGCCAGTGTCCTCCGGGACGCGCCACGGCCCGCCGCCGACGGTGCCGCCGGGAGCCGCCTCGGCACCGTACGTCATCCGCTCGGCCGCGCGAGTCCACCGGGTGAGCAGGTCGCGCAGTTCGGCGGGGTCGTCGGTGGTGACGTCGAGCGCCACGAAGTGCAACCGGTCCTGGGCGGGCGTGGTGATGCCGGCTTGATGGGCGCCGCGGAACGGCACGATGCCGCCGGATGCCGCTGCGCCACTGGCGGTTTCACCGGATGCCGCTCCGGCGGCCTCCGCGGGGCGCGCGGCATAGGCCAGGCCAGCCGCCGCAGTGGCCAGCGCGGTACCGGCGCCGGTGGCGAGCACCGCGCGCCGGGTCGAGCCCGCGCTCGAACTCGAGCCCGCGCCCGGGCTGGAGTTCGAGGTCGGGCGCGGTCCCGAGAGTCGGCTCATTTGGCCTCGTCGACCAGGCCGGCAACGGTGGCTACCGGCTCGGCGTAGGCGTCGAGGGCGTCGGAGAGCGCCTTGATCTCAGCCTTGGTCAACTCGGTGTAGAGCTTGAACCCGTCGCCCTTGCGGTGCGTCTCGAGCAGGGCCACCAGGGCATCCCCACGCTCGTCGATGGTGGCGACCAGGGCGGGATCGGCCTCCTCGAGGAACGGCCGCAGCGACTGCAGTGCGGCTTTGGAGCCCTCGACGTTGGCCTCGAAGTCCCACAGGTCGGTGTGGCTGTAGCGCTCCTCCTCACCGGTGATCTTGCCGGTGGCGATCTCGTCGAGGAGCGCCTTGGACCCGTTGGCGAGCTGGAGCGGGTTCAACTCGACGGTGCGCACCTTGGACTCCAGGTCGGTGACGTCGGTGAGCAGCCGGTCGGCCATCGACTTCGTCTCCGTGGTGATGCCGGCGCCCCAGAGGTCCTTCTCGATGCGGTGGTACCCGGTGAACTCCATGCCCTCCTCGACGACCTCGGCGCGCCCGTCGATCTTCGGGTCGAGGTCACCGAACGACTCGGCTACCGGCTCGATCCGCTCCCAGTAGGACCGCGCGATCGGGTAGAGCGCCTTCGCCTCGGTGGCCTTGTCAGCCTTGACGAGTTCGACGAATTCCGTGGTGCGGGTAAGGAACGCCTCCGCCTGGCTGCGTGAGTACCGCTCGTACTCCTCGACCGCGGTGGCCAGTTTCTCGTTGTCGGTCTTCGGAGCGCCGGACTCTCCGGTCACCGTGAAGTCGGCCCGGATGCCGTCGCCCACCATCCCTGGTTTGCATGCGGTCTCGTACGTCCCCGGTTCGGAGACGTCGACGAGGAAGTCGCGGCTGAGCCCGGGGCCGATGTTCTCCACCTCGCCGATGATGCGGTCGCCCTCGGCGTAGACGTAGAACTCGTTGACCTTGGTGCCGGTGTTCTTCACGGTGAACTTCACTGTGCCGGCAGGTGCCTCGGCTCGGGCCACCTCACACTCGGTGTCCGAGGCGGTGACGGCGATCGGGCCGTCCTGGCCACCGGAGTCGGTGGTCTCGCCCGAGCCGCAGCCGGCCAGGCCGAGGGCGAGCGGGGTGAGCAGGATCGTGGTGAGGGCACGCTGACGCATGGGAGTGTCTCTCTTGTCGCTGGGGTGTTGTCAGATGGCGGCCGGTTGGCCGGTGTGATGGCTGCTGGTGGATGTCGAGCGGTCACGGCGGGGCCGCAGGAAGGCGGTGAGCACGACCGCGACGTAGGCCGACCAGGCGATCGCCTGGAGCACGGTGGTCTGCGGGGTGAAGTTGACGATGCCCTTGAGCAGTGCGGCGTACCACGACGACGGGTCGATGACGCGCGAGACGTCGAAGGCGAGCGTGGTGAGGCCGGGCAGCACGGCGGCTTCCTGGAGGTCGTGGATGCCGTACGCGAGGATGCCGGCCGCCACCAGCACCAGCGCGACACCGGTCCAGCGGAAGAACCGGCCGAGGTCGATGCGCAACGCGCCGCGGTAGATCAGCCAGCCGAGCAGCACCGCGGTGCCGATCCCGAGCGCCCAGCCGAGGAGCGGCACGGTGTTTCCGGCGCCGGCGGCCTGCGCCGTGGCGTAGAAGAAGATCGCGGTCTCCAGGCCCTCGCGGCCGACGCCGAGGAAGCCGACGAGTGCCACGGCGACCGGCCCGAGGTCGAGCGCCCGGTCCAGCCGACCCTTGAGTTCACCGGAAATCGTGCGCGCGGCCGACTTCATCCAGAACACCATCGCGGTGACGAACCCGACCGCGACGATGCTCGCCGTGCCACCGACGAGTTCTTGGGTCTCGAACGAGAGCTGGCGGGTGCCGACGGTGAGCGCGGCCCCGAGCGCCACGCTGAGCGCGACCGCCACACCGACGCCGGCCCAGACGTACCGCACCCCCCAGGTGCGGCCGGACTTCACGAGGAACGCGAGCAGGATGACGACGACGAGCGCTGCCTCGAGGCCCTCGCGCAGCCCGATGAGGGCGTTGCTGACGAACATCGACGACTCCCTGCTCGAACTTAGGCTTACCTGACTGAGGTAACCCTAACTGATCGTCGGAGTCAATCCCGCGCGCAGGGTCCGGGGCCGCGATCCCCGGGTGCCGCATCAAGCTCCTCCGCTGAGCCGCGCCCCGAGCGTCGACATCCGCACCCCGAATGACAGGGAAGTCGGCATGTGGCGCGGAGACAACCGCGCCCGGCGCCGATTTCCGCGTCATCACGGAGGTGACGCGGAGAGTCAGCGGGTGAGGCCAGCAGGGCGTGGGGGGTTCACATCCCCCCGTGCACACCAGTTCCACGACACGGAACGTCGACGCGCGCGTCATCACGAGGTGATGCGAGACGCCATCCGGCCGCTCACGTGCCCCGCGGGGTGGCGAGCCGGACCTCCTCAGCGGTCGGCACCCGACGCTCGCGCGCCTCGGGCGGGAGACAGTCGACGATCGCCGCCATGATGCGCCGGGTGTCGGCGGACGCCGAGCGGTACTTGAGCTCAACCGGCGGGCCGACCTGTACCCGCACGACCGGCGGGTTGGCGACGTTCCAGACGTGCGGCCCCGACGACGATCGCGGCCAGACCTGCTCGCTGCCCCAGATGCCGACCGGGATGACGGGTGCGCGGGTCGACGCCGCCAATCTGGCTGCGCCAGTGCGGCCCTCGAGCACTGGGTCGAAGAACCGCTCACCACGCGGGATGGTGCCCTGAGGCAGCACACACACGACCTCACCACCCTGGAGAGCGACCGCCGCGGCCTCGAGCGACTCGGCACCGCCACCGTCGCGGTCGACCGGGATGGCGCCCAGCGCAGTGGCGAGGGCACCGAAGCCAGGGATGTCGAACAGTTCGCGCTTGGCGAGAATGCGGGCGGTGCGGTTCGTGCGCCGCATCACCTGGACCAGCGCCGGGATGTCGAAGTACGAACGGTGGTTGCCGGCGAGGATCGCCGCGCCCGCACGCGGGATGTGCTCGACACCATCGATCTCGACGCGGGCGTAGGGCAGCGACTGCGGCGGGTTGGCGAGGAGGAGCAGCCGCTGCAACTCGACCCCCACCACCGGCACTTTGAGCACCCCGGGCGCAACGTCGAAGTGCACGATCGGCCAGCCGCGGGCAACGGCGTACAGCGCGAGACGGGGGTCGGGGTTGACCGCCGCCGGATGGCCGACCGCGGTCAGCAGCGGCAGGTCGTAGATCGAGTCGGAGTAGGCGAAGCTCTCCGCGAGGTCAATGTCTTCGGCGGCAGCCCACTCGGACACCGCGGCCAGTTTGCCGCGCGACCAGACGAACCGGCCGGCGATGCCGCCGTCGAACGTGCCGTCGCCGCCGACCGAGTATCGAGTGGCGATGACATGGTCCACCCCAACGCGTTTCGCGAGCGGTGCAATCAGATGGTGGGGCGTCGTCGTGGCGAGGACGACCGGCCGCCCGGCGGCGCGATGTTGCTTCATCAGGCTGAGCGCGAACGGGTGGATGACCTCGACGATCGACTTCGCGGCCTGCTCGGCGGCGGCGTCGAAGGCGGTTATCCCCCGGCCCTTGGCCACCCAGGTGGCCTGCCGAGCCAGGGCGATCGACGGCAAGGTCTCACCGACCAGGTCGAACAGCCGGTAAAGGTACCGCTCGCCGGGGAGCCTGCGCGTGACGACACCGAGGTCGTACATCGCTCTCGAGATCAGCGGGCCGGTACCGCCCTGCAGCAGCGTGCGATCAAGATCGAAGATCGCCGCAGCGCCCATGAGGTGATGCTACTCAGGGGCGCTGCGGCGACATCAGCACTAACTAACGACCTGGGGTCGACAGGTCAGCGACTACCGAAGTTCTGCGTCCAGGAGTAGCCGTCGTACAGGCCGCCCTTGGCGATGCCGACACCGATCTCGGTGAAGCCGCAGTTGAGGATGTTCTTGCGGTGACCATCACTGTTCATCCACCCCTCCATGACCTCCTCGGGGGTGTCCTGCCCAGCGGCGATGTTCTCACCGTAGGACCGGTAGTCGTACCCTGCAGCCTCGATCCGGTCGCCGGCGGTCCGGCCGTCGAGCGAGTCGTGCTCCATGTACTTCTTCGCGGCCATGTCGTTGCTGTGGCCCTGAGCGGCCTTGGTGAGTCGCGACTCTGCCTTGACTGGGTCACAGCCAGCATCGGCGCGCTCGGCGTTGACCAGCGAGATAACCTCGCCAGCCATGCCAGTCGGCGCGGAGGGAGCGGCCGACTTCGACTCGGACTTCACCTGAGGCTCCGGCTTCGGCGCGGGCTTCATCTCCGGCTCCGGCTCGGCTGGCTGCTCGACCGTCTCGGTCGCTTCCGCGGTCTCGCTGTCGGACTCGGGTGTCGGCGCCGGCGATGTCGGCGCTGGCGATGTCGGCGCCGGTGCGGGCGTTGTCGGCGCCGGCGGGGCATCAGGGGTGCCGGACGGAGCCATCTCGGCGCAAACCCGGCGGAGGCTCTTGAACGCCTCGGTCATCGGGCCGTCAGCCATCTCGCTCTTGATGTTGACCGAGAAGCAGTAGGTGCCGCCTGAGGTGGTGGCGCCAGAGATCGTGGTTGCGGTGGCACTCGCGGTGCCACCTTCGGAGGCGTCGGTGTCGACGCTCGTCGTGCTGTCGGACTCCGGGTCGGCGGCGGCGGCGGCGAGTTGCGAGCCTCCACCTGACCCCGAGGTACCGATACCGGGGCTGGTCACGACGAGCAAAAGCGCGATGACACCGAGGGCGAGGATGCCGCCAAGGAAGCGACGTTGGAACAGTGGGCTTGCGGCACGAGCACCATCAGTGTGGCGAGGCGCGGCGTGCTTGCCTGTAGAACGGGCCGGGGCGGAGTTCATGCGAACCTTCCGTCGGGGGAGATTTACCGTGCCGTTCGACCGTAATGGTTTCGTGACTCTTCGGAAACCGACGGTGGTGCATGCACGACAACCCGGCCGCGCCCACCCAGGCGAGGCCAGCCGCCTCGAAGGACCGACACCAGGCCGGCCCGGCCTGGCCCGCGCCGCCTGCAGCTGATCGTCGTTACTGCTGATCGTCGTTACTCAGGGACGGCGGCATCCGGAGCGACGTGGGTGGCCAGGCCGCTCGGGGCGGCGCGGATGCCGTCGAGCCAGGACCGCGCGTCGAGGAACGCTCCGTCGGTCATCTCGTGCGCCACGGTGGCCGGTACCCCGTCGGCGCGCGGGTAGGACCCGAGGAAGCGCACCTCGGCGCAGACCCGGCGCAGCCCCATCAGCGCCTCACCAACCCGGTCGTCGAGCACATGGCCCTCGATGTCGATCGAGAAACAGTACGAGCCCATCGACTCCTTCGTGGGCCGCGACTCCAGCCGGGTGAGGTTGACGCCCCGGGTGGCGAACTGTTCGAGGAGTTCGAGCAGCCCCCCAGGGTGGTCGTCGCGTTGGAAGAGCACCACTGTGGTCTTGTCGGCGCCGGTGGGTTCCGGGAGCCGGCCCGGATGGGCAATGAGCACGAAGCGGGTAACTGCTGCCTCGACGTCGCCGATGTCCTCGGCGAGCAGGTTGAGGCCGTGCAACTGGGCCGCGGCCGGTGCACACACCGCAGCCTCGTACTGCCGCAGGCCGGACGCCAGGTCGGCGGCGGCGGCCGCGGTCGAGAAGGTGGGGAGGTAGTGGACCTGGGGAAGGTGCGTCGTCATCCAGCCGCGCACTTGGGCCCACGCGTGCGAGTGGGTGCCGACGGCCTGCACGTCGGGGATTGTTGTCCCGGCGCGGGCGGCGAGCACGAAGGTCACCGGCACGAGCACCTCGCCGGCGATGACGAGCGGGTCGCCGTCGGCGAGCGCGTCAAGAGTGGCGGGCACCCCACCCTCGACCGAGTTCTCGATCGGCACCATCACGGCGTCGACCTCACCGGCGCGGAGCGCAGCCACCGCGGCATCGACCGACCCGAAGGCAATGCGCGCGGCAACTGAGCCGGGAGCGGCGACATCCGGAGCGGCGACATCCGGAGCGACGGCGGGGGAGCCTAGAACAGGCGAGGCGGCATCCGGCCAGGCGTCGAGCGCCATCGCAGTGAAGGTGCCCGCGGGGCCGAGGTAGCCGTAGCGCATCACCGACAGCCCTCGCCGACGCCATCCGTCGTAGGCCCTGCCTGCGCGGTGCGGGTCGGCCGTCTGGCGCGCATCAGGGGGCCCACGACGATGACTAGAAACAGGGCACTGACAGCAACGACCGCCAACTCAATGGCATTCAACGCGAACACCCGCCACAGGCTAGTGCCGCGTCAGGTTTCGCTCCGCCGGCCAGGTCAGCGCCGCGTCGCCGGTTGCTCGTGGCCGGGCGCGGCATCCGGGCCGGGCGAACCAGGCACGGTCGGGTACCGACGACGTCACCAGGGACGCTCTGCGGGACGTCATTAGGGTGGCGCATCGTGGGTATCGACCTCGCGACGGCTGCTGTGGTGTTCGGGCTGATCGTCGTGGTCGAACTGCCGGACAAGACCCTCATCGCCACGCTCGTGCTGTCGACGCGGTACCGCCCGCTCCTGGTGTGGGCCGGTGTCGGGGCGGCGTTCCTCGTGCAGACCGTGGTGGCGGTCACCGCCGGCGGCCTGCTCGCCCGGCTGCCGACCACACCGGTCCAGGTCTTCGCCGGGATGCTGTTCCTCGCCGGCGGCGTCATCCTGCTGCGCGGCGCCAGCCGCGCCGACCACGAGGAGGCCGAGGCCACCGAGGAGTTCGGCGCCAAGGCGACCCGCGCGGCGGCCGGATGGCGGGTGATCACGCTCAGTTTCACCGTGCTGTTCCTCGCCGAGTGGGGCGACCTCAGTCAGTTACTCACAGCAAGCCTCGTCATCCGCTACGACGACGCCCTCTCGGTGTTCGCCGGCGCCTGGCTGGCGCTGCTCACCGTGTCGGGCCTGGCCGCCGCCCTGGGCCGCGCGCTGCTGAGACGCTTGCGGCTCAGCACGATTCGCCGCATCGGTGGCACGGTGTGCCTGCTGCTCGCCGGCTACACGGTGGTCGACCTCGCCGGGGTCCTCTGACGCAGGCCAGGCCCGAGAGGGCCGGCTCGGAGCGCCGGATCCGGGTCGGCCAGGGCTGCGCCTGGTCAGCGACCCTGGTCGGCCGGCCCGGAGTCGGACAACACCCCATGCAGCAGGAGTGCGAGTTGGACCCGGTTCGCGAGACCGAGCTTGGTCAGCACCCGGGAGACGTTCGTCTTGACCGTCGACAAACTGAGGTGCAGCGAGTCGGCGATCTCCTGGTTACTCATGCCGGCGGCGACCACCCGCGCAACCTCGCGCTCACGCTCGGTGAGACCGCGCAACCTGTTGTCGGAAGCCACCGGGCGCCCACCGGTCTCGACGAACACGTCGACCATGCGTGCCGCGAGCTGCGCCGACATGACCCAGTCTCCAACTGCCGCAGTTCGTACCGCGTGCACGATCTGTTCGGGGCTGCTGCTCTTCAGTAGGTAGCCGGCAGCACCGGACTGCAGTGCGCCGAGCACGAGGTGATGCTCGGCATAGTTGGTGAGGATGACCATCGGCGGGATATCCGGACGTTTACCGAGCTGGTCGACAACGACACTTCCGCTGGCACGAGGCATCTCGAGGTCCATCAGGATGACGTCGGGCCGCAGTCGTCGGACCGCTTCCTCGACCCCGGCGCCGTCGTCGACCTCGCCCGCGCACTCCATCCCCTCGGCCTGGTCCAGCACCGAGCGCACCGCTAGGCGGACGAACGGGTCGTCGTCGACCACCAGCACCGAGATCTCTTCGAACCCGATGGGTTCCATTACCCGCCCCCCGATCTGCCAGAAACGTCGTGGTGCGGCGAACGCGCACCACCTTGGTGTCAATCGTGACCGAAAGTACCGCTCAACGCCGTTCGAAAGTAGCCCACGGCCGGTACTTCGGCGGGCAGCGCCAGCCAGGAGGGCTTCGTAGCGTTGTGGGTGTCATCGAACACCAATACCGGAAGGAGGAAATCATGCTTCTGCACAAGGTGAACAGCGACGAGTCGCTACGGCAGGCACTCCAGGCGGGCGCACCTGCCAGCGGTGTCGCGCCGGTCATGGCGACGCCGGCGGCGCTCGTTGTGGCGGCCAAGGTGGCCGGATATGCCGTTGGCGGCGGGGCCGTAACCGGCGCCGCATACGCCGCGTACCGAACCGTTGCCCAGTGAGTCCGTCCAGTCACGCCGACGCGGACATCGCCCGGCATCCCGAGCCGGCGGAGTCGGCGACCACCCCAGCGCTTCCCCCGTCGGGCGGAGGCCCACAACTCAGGAGGAACCACCATGTCTGTACTTATCGAGAAGGTTAATGCCGGTGTGGGTCGCCCTGCGGACGGCCTCACCGCTCCCGTCATGGCCACTCCGGCCGTCTTCGCTGCCGCGGTCGTCCAGGGTGCCAAAGCATCGGCCATCCTCGTCGGTGCTGCCGGTGTCGGCGCAGCCGTGGGTCAAGCCCAGAAGTGACACCGGCCGTGGTGGGCCGGGTGTCGGGCCCACCACGGCATCGTCCGCCTTACCCTTCTGATGTCAGGACCATCCAGTGCTCTCCCGTACCCGCAGCGTCGTGAGTTCGGCGTTCGCACAACCACTCGCCACCGCCGAACGATTTTCGGCGGCCACTCACCTGATCTCCAGTTTGGAGTACATGGCGCGCCGCATCGATCGGCAACCGGGCGGCCTCAACGACTGGACCCACACGCAAGCGCAGGTACCTGCCAAAACGGCCCCGGTCGCCAGGATGCGGAGCGTTGTCGCCCGAGAGTCGGTGACTCAAGCGCTGCACGCCTCGCGCGTCGTCGCGGCCGCCGTGCTCATCGGTCCGACCCGGAACAACGCCGTGCGGGCGGTCGCCGACGCGTACCTCGTCGCCAGCCAACTGGTCATCTACCCTCGGCATCTGTTCGGCACCGACGGGTCGGACCAGGTTTCTTTCCTGGTGCAGTCCGCCGCCGCGCTCGGCCGCACGGGGGGGTCGGACTCGACGCGGGCTGCGGCGGTGCAGTTCATCGGCGCTCAGACCGTGCTCTCGTACGGGGCATCCGGGTGGGCAAAACTGCCGGGTCCGGCATGGCGATCAGGTGACGCGCTGATCAGCATCATGCGCACCCGGACCTACGGAGACGAGTGGCTCTTCACTCAGTTGCAGAAACACCCGGCCCTCGCCCGGATGCTGTGCCACGGAGTGCTCGTCGTGGAGTGTGGCTTCCCACTCCTGCTGCTGAAGCGCGGCAGGTACATCGACGGCGGCCTGCTCATGATGGCCGGGTTCCACCTGGCCAACGCCCGGTTCATGGGCCTCTCGCGGTTCGCCTGGGCGTTCATGTCCACCTATCCGGCGGTGCGGACCCTTGCCAAGGGCGCGAGGAGCGGGTCATGACACCGGCGACGTTCCCGCAGTGCACCGCGGTCGGCCTCGCGGGCTGCCTCGCCACCGGCGTGGCACATCAGGTATACGCCACCGCGCGGCTTCACCAGGGGCACCGCGGTTTCGACCGTCGCCAACTCAAGTGCGCCACCGGCAACCTGCTCAGCTACCACGTACGGCCCGGGTCTCCCGACGGCCCGACGCTGGTCTGTGAGGCGGGACTGATGAGCACCTCCGTGTTCTGGCTGCTGGTGGCCGATCACATCGACCTCGACACCACCGTCGTTCTCTACGACCGCGCCGGCTACCGTCGCTCGCTGCGCCGCTGCCACGAGCCGTACACGCTGCAGGAGTCGGTGTCGGACCTCGCTGAGCTCGTCCGGAAGGTCGTGAGCCCCACCAGCCCGTGCATGCTGGCCGGACATTCGCTCGGGGGCTATCTCGTGCATCGGGCGGCCGATGTTCTCTCGGACCGTGTACAGCGGATCGTGCTGGTCGACCCGACCCATCCTCGTGAGCTACTGCGCAGCCGCGCTCAGCGCGAAGGATCACGCGGTGTCGACTTCACCATGAGTCTCGGATCCTGGTCGGCCCTGTTCGGCGCCGGTCTCCTGGTCGACAAGAAGGGCCTGCTCGCCTTCGCCGACGGGAGCCCGTACCGCCGACAGTTGCGGCTCGAGACCTCGGCGGTTTCGACCTGGCAGGCTGCTCGGCGCGAATGGGACTACAGCTACCCGTTCATGCTCGACGGCGGCCGACCTCTCGACGACCTGCGCGTTCCAGTGACCGTGGTAGCGGCCGGATCGACCCTGGACGCCAGTCCCGAGCAACGCGACCTGTATGAGGAGTACGTCGCGTCCGGGACCGGAGGACGGGTCGTGGTGGTCGACGGCGCAACCCACCTCTCCATCGTCGCCGGCATGGACCACGCCCCCCGGACCGCCCAGGCCATCCAGTTGAGCGAGGTCGGGCCTGGCGCGGAGTCCGGAGTGGTGGCCCTCGACTCAGTCCGTGACGCGCTCGACTCGACCGGTGCCGAATCGGATTCCGCCACAGCGAATCTCGAACCGGCCGCCAGCAGCGAGGCCGCCGAGCCGCGATCGAAGGAGACGGTGTGAACCCCGCACTCGTCAGAGCCGTCGTGGAGCGAGCCGTTCCGGCGATCTTCGGTGGCTGGTTCGTGGCGAGCCTGCTCGGCCAGCACCCCGACCGCAGTTACGACAAATCTCGCAAACTGGATCGAACGGGAACCGGCATCGTCATCCCGAACTGGCGGTTCTTCGCACCGAACCCCGCGGTCGAGGACCAGCACTTCCTCTACCGGCTGGCGAGCGCCGACCACGCCCGGTTCACCGAGTGGCGCGAGGTGTACGTAGTCGAGCCTCGGCGGATGATGCACGCCATCTGGTTTCCGGGGCGGCGCATGGAGAAGGCAGTCTTCGACGTGGCATCAACGCTCGGCGGTAACCCGGGTGCGATGACGCCGCTGCACAAGGCGGCGCGCGAGTCGGCCTATCGGCTCGTCAACGACTTCGTTCGACACCGGCTGACGCCGGAGCCCGGATACCCGCTGTTCCAGGTGATGCTCGTGCGCTATTCCGGCTACGACCACAGCGAAGACCCGAAGTACGACCTGATCCTCGACTACGAAACGGTGGAGCCATGACGCTCGACGTCCAGTACGGCCCAGAGGTGTCCTCCGTCTACGACTCGCTTATCGGGTCGGCCGTCCCGGTCGACGCAACGATCGATCGGCTTCGTCCTCATCTCACCGGCGCCAACGCCCTGGAGGTCGGCGTCGGGAGCGGTCGGGTGGCCCGGCCGGTCGCAGCGATGGCCACCCGCCTGGTCGGCATCGACAACTCCCGGTGGATGCTCGCCGAGTTCCGCGCTCGTGGCGTTCCGTCCAACGTGGAACTCGTCGACGCCGACTTCCGCCGACCGCTGACCTTGGAGCGGGAGTTCGACGCGGCCTACTCGACCTTGGGGTCGCTCGCCTGCGTCCGGTCCCGGGAAGAACTTGTCGCGGCGCTCGGCCACATCCGCGACGTCCTGGTGGCGGGCGCGTCGTTCTCCTTTGAGTACTACTGCGCCGGCACCTACCGGCCCCTCGCCGATCTCGATGCCACGACGATCCGCACCCCCGACGATGACGGCTACGCCACCTTCACGACGACTCTCGAGGACGACATCCTGACCATGGGGACGTGCGTCGAGAAGGACGGGGCACCACCAGTCCGATTCGACGAGAGAATCCTGCTGCTCGACGCGGGCGAAGTAGAGGCCTGCCTGCGCGAGGCCGGGTTCGTCGTCGAGCAGGGCCACCGAGCGCAGCCTCCCGAGCCGTACGACTGGCATCTGGCCCGCAACCCCGAGAATTGACGAGGAGTCACCATGCTCGAGAGAGTCTCCATCGGACGCGTTGTGGTCGTGATCTTCTTCGCCCTCCCCATCGCGGCGCTTTTCTCCCACGACAGCGAGACGGGTCGTATCGACTGGCCGCAGGCGACCCTCGTCGGCGGAGCACTGACCCTCATCGGGTCGCTGGCCTTCGGCAAGGCACGGCCGTGAACGTTTCGGCCCTTGTCCTCCGGCAGCGGGTCCTGCTGGGGGTCGGACTGCTGCTCGGTGTGCTCGGCACCGCCGCGACATTGCTGCAACCGTTGCTCATCGGGAACCTCATCGCCACCGTCGCGGACGACGAGTCACCGACCGGCCCGATCCTGTTGATCGTGGGGCTGTTCGTGGCCGATGCCGTCCTGGCAGCGCTGCACCTCTACCTCATCGGCGTGGCCGGCGAGAACATCGTGCTCGACCTGCGGACGACAATCACCGGGCGGCTGCTGCGCTCGCGCATCCCGGCATTCACCCAACTCGATCACGGCGACGTCCTCAACCGCACGCTCGGCGACACCTCGCTGGCGCGGGTCGCCCTGACCTCCTCGGTCGCCCAGATGATCACCACCGGACTCACTACCGTCGGGTGCGTCGCCGTGATGGCCTGGATCGACTGGCGCCTGCTGCTTGCTACCGCAGGGTGCTTGGGCGCCGCCGCCGTGGTCGCCCTGCTCTTGGCGCGCGCGGTCCGCGTGGCGGCGACGGAGAACCGCGAGCACACCAGCGACCTCGGCTCGGCGCTGCTTCGTGTGCTCGGCGCGATGACCACGGTGAAGGCATCCCGGGCTGAGGAGCGCGAGACCGCACTGCTCGCCGACCTCGGCGACGTCGCCCGCCGCAGTGGGACCCGCGTGACGCGGCTGTCGGCGATGTTCATGCCCGCGATCAACGTCGGCACCCAGGTCTCGCTGGCGGTGGTCATCACCTGGGGCGTAGCGCGGACGGCGACCGGGTCGCTCCCGATCGACGAGCTCACCGCCTTCGTCATGTACCTCTTCTACCTGGTCTCACCGCTGGTGATGTTCTTCCTGGGGTTGGCCGAGTTCCAGCAGGGCCGAGCCGCGATCGACCGCGTCATCGAGGTGGCCGGCGTGGCGCAGGAGGACCCCGGTGCCCGTGCGGGCGTACCGGCCGCCCCGGGCAGCCCGGCGGTCGAGTTCGACGACGTCAGCTTCCGCTACGCCGAGACGAGCGCCGTGGCGCTGGACCGCGTCTCCTTCGTGCTTCCGCCGTTGGGGGTCACCGCTGTTGTTGGGCCATCGGGCGCAGGCAAGACCACCTTGTTCCAACTCATCGAGAGGTTCCAGACGCCCGAGTCCGGCCGAGTGCTGGTGGGAGGTGTCGATGCGGCGGACCTGCCACTCGGGCAGTTGCGCGCGCGGGTGGGGCTCGTCGAGCAGGACGCGCCACTGATGCGCGGCACGGTGCGGGACAACCTCACCTATGCGTGTCCGGACGCGACCGCGGCCGAGGTCTCCGAGGTGCTCGAGGCCGCCGACCTGGTCGAGGTCGTCGGCGCCCTGCCGGCCGGTCTCGACACCGAGTTGGGCGAGCGCGGTATCGGGCTGTCCGGCGGGCAGCAGCAGCGGCTGGCAATCGCGAGAGCGTTGCTGGCCCGACCCGCTGTGCTGCTGCTCGACGAAGCGACATCGAACTTGGACTCCGACTCGGAGCGCGCGCTGTGCGAGACCATGGTGGCGCTGGGCAACCGCTGCCACGTGTTGACCATCGCGCATCGCATCTCTACCGCGATGGCTGCCGACGAAATCATCGTCCTCGAGGATGGACGAGTGCGCGCCCACGGCACCCACACCGAACTGCTGGCCGACGACACGGTCTACCGGAGGCTGGCTGACCAGCAACTCCGTCCGGCCGGAGCGCTGTCATGACCGACGTTGCTGTCGTGGGATCCGGCCCGAACGGGCTGGCCGCGGCCGTCGTGCTCGCCCGGGCCGGGCTTCGGGTTTCCCTCTGGGAGCAGGCCGACACCATCGGCGGCGGCCTGCGCAGCGTGGCGTTGTTCGACCACGATGTCGAGCACGACGTCTGTTCGGCGGTGCACCCGATGGCCGCCGCATCGGCGTTCTTCCGCGAGTTCGACCTCGCGGCGCGCGGCGTGCAGCTGCTCCAGCCCGAGGCCCCCTACGCCCACCCGCTCCCCGGCCGGCCCACCGCGGTCGCGTGGCGCAGCCTGGAGCGGACCGCCGACCAGCTCGGCCCCGACGGCCCTCGATGGACGCGTCTCATGGGGCCGCTCGCCGCCCGCTCTCGCTCGGTCGTCGACCTGCTGCTCGCCGACCAGCGCTCCGTGCCGCGTGACCCGGCCGCCGGCCTGCTGCTCGGAACCCGAGTGCTCGCTCAGCGCCTCCGCCGGGAGCCGTTCGCGACCGACGCGGCGGACGCGCTGCTGGCCGGGGTTGCTGCCCACGCGGTCGGCAAGCTGCCCTCCATCCCGTCGGCGGCGGTGGCGCTGCTGCTCGGCCACGTCGCGCACACCACCGGATGGCCGCTGCCGGCCGGCGGCAGCGGCAGGATCGCCGAGGCGATGCTCGCCGACATCGTCGCGCACGGCGGTCGCGTCCACACCGGACACCGGGTCCGCGACCTCGCCGAGTTGGCTGGCGCCGACCTCGTCATGCTCGACGTCGGGCCGAAGGAGTTCCTCGCGCTCGCCGGTGAGCGGCTCGCCCCTCGTTACCGACGGGCACTGGGCCGCTACCGCTACGGACCGGGCGCGGCGAAGGTGGACTACCTCGTCGACACTCCCATCCCGTGGGCCGACCCCGTTCTCGGCAGTGCCGGCACCGTGCACCTGGGCGGTACGCGGGCCGCTGTCGTGGCTCGCGAGAACGCCACCGCGGCGGGTCGTCCGGTCGACGAACCGTTCGTCCTGGTGGTCGACCCGGCGGCCACCGACCCCTCCCGCGCCAGTCACGGCAAGCGCCCGATCTGGGCGTACGCCCACGTCCCCAATGGCGATACCCGAGATCCGGTCGACCTGGTCACTCCGCAGATCGAGCGATACGCGCCCGGGTTCGCCGACACCGTTCTCGCCTCCCGCGGGATCTCCGCGAGCGAGTACGAGTCGTACAACCCGAACTACGTGGGCGGTGACATCGCAGGCGGGGCAATGACACTGCGGCAGTCCCTGATTCGGCCCACCGCGCGATGGGACCCCTACACAACCCCGCTGCACGGCGTGTACCTGTGCTCCTCGGCCACCCCGCCCGGACCATCCGTTCACGGAATGTGCGGCTATCTCGCGGCCCGGTCCGCGCTGCGCCGGCACTACGGCATCCGCAACTCGCCTGACCTGTCCCCCGCCCCAGCCGTCTCGCGAGTGTGAGCAAATATGTGACATCGAGTCCGACCAGGACGACGTAAAGGATGTCGACGACATCCGCCGACCGTCCGCGCCTCAACCCCAACGAAAGGTGCACACGATGACTGGCATCGACCCGACGAAACTGGACCAGGCAGTATCCGAAGCGTTCGAGGGCCTCACGCACGCGGTGAGTTCCTACAGCGAGAAAAGCGCGTACCTCTACGGCCACGCCCTCCAAGCATTGGTGCAGCTTCGAGAGCAGGAGATGACGATCACGAGGTCCCGAGCCGCGGGGCTCGACCGCACCATCGCCCCGACAGACACGTGACGACAGCGACTCCGTACGTCGTCGCCGACGATGTGCATCGCCGGTACGGGCGGGGTAAGGGGGCCTTCATGGCCGTCCGTGGGGTCAGTTTCGAGGTGCAACGGAACGAGCTGTTCGCGCTGCTGGGAACCAACGGGGCCGGCAAGACGTCGACGGTCGAGTTGCTGGAGGGGCTGGCCTCCCCGCACAGCGGCCGTGTCCGGGTGTTCGGTGATCTCGACCCGGTCGCCGACCGCGCTCGGATACGACACCGCACCGGCGTGATGCTGCAGGAGGGCGGCTTCGTCTCACAGCTCACCGTGCGCGAGAGCGTGCAGATGTGGGCCGGCCTGAGTTCCGGATGCCGCCCGGTCGAGGAAGCCCTCGAGTTGACCGGGTTGCAGGACCGCGCCGAGGTGATGGTGCAGAACCTCTCGGGCGGTGAGAAGCGGCGGCTCGACCTGGCGATGGCCACCCTCACCCAACCCGACCTGCTGTTCCTCGACGAGCCCACCACAGGCATGGATGCCGAGGGGCGCCATTCGACCCGGAAACTCATCCGGCGGCTGCAGGAGCAGGGCTCGACCATCGTGCTCACCACGCACGACCTGGAGGAGGCCGAGAGCCTCGCCGACCGGGTGGCGATCATGCACCGGGGACGGATCGCGACATGCGGAACCGTGTCGCAGATCGTCGCCGACCATCCGTCGACGTTGTCGTTCCGGCTCGACGCCGGTGCAGCGGTACATGATGTGCCGTTCGACGAGGTGACCACGCACCGCGACGGCAGGGTGGTGATCGAGACCGGCCGGCTCCAGGACGACGCGCGGCGGCTCCTGGTGTGGGCCGCGAACCACGGGGTCACGCTCCACGGATTCACGGCCCGGCCCGCGTCCCTGGAGGAGGCGTTCATCGATATCGCAAGCCGACCCCGAGCCGCCGACGACAGGACGGACCCGTGAACTCCTACCCGCTCCGTCAACTGGGCACGCTGTTCCGCGTCGAATGGCGGCTCTTCAACCGGATCAAGTCCAACTACATCTTCGTCCTCGTCGTCCCACTCCTGCTCCTCCTCACCATGGATTTCGTCCAGGAACAGATGGACCTCGGCTCAGTCGGCCTGGCGGCCGGCCCCGTGCTGGTGTCCACCGCAGCCGGGATCCTGCTGATCTTCTCCCTGTACATGTCAATCACCGGCTTGTACGTCGCGCGCCGTGAGGAACTCGTCCTCAAACGGCTGCGCACCGGGGAGGCGTCGGACGCGGTGATTCTCACCGGCGGTGCGTCCATGTACGCGGCAATCACCGTCGTCCAGATCGTGGCCGTCTCAGCGGTGCTGTCCGTGATGTTCGAAGCCCTTCCGAGACAGCCCATCTCCGCGGTCGTCGGACTGGTCATCGGGATGGGTCTGATGATCACCATGGCCGCGGCCACGGCAGCGCTGTGCCGGACCATCGAGTCGGTGACCGTCGCCACCTTGCCGGCCATCTTCGTGTTGCCGATGATCGCCGGGGTCTACATCCCCCACGAGGTGCTCCCGGCCGACCTCGGCGAGGTGCTGGCGTTCGCCCCGATGTCGGCCACGGTGGATCTCGTGCGCTCCGGGTGGACCGCTGAGTTGGCCACGGTGGACGTCATTGGCCGAGCAGCCGTCGACCTCGTCTGGACGGCGACGTTCGCCTGGGTCGCGGCCCGCCGCTTCCGTTGGGAGCCCAGGCATTGAGGCCCGGACTCGCGCTGGGTGTCGTCTGTCCGGCGTCGGACGACGGTCAGCCCAGCACCGCCATGGCCCCGACCACGGGAACGGTGACCGGGATGGTGGCTGTCACCGTCCACGATCGGCCGGCCGTCGCCGGGTCCGGGCCGAAGCTCAGCGTTCCGTTCAGTGGGGCGAGCCGAGAGGACATGTTCCGCAGGCCATGACCACGCCTCCCGCCCGACCACCCGGAACGCCGAACCGGGGGAGGCCCAGAGTGATCGACGCTGACCGAGTTGCGAGCGTGGAGACGCATCGCGTTGCCAGAGATGCTCAACTCCACCGTGGCTGTGCATGGTGACGCGTGGGCGACCATGTTGACCACGGCTTCCTGCCCCACCATGTAGAGCACGGCGGAGGCCAACTCCCGCTCCGGCGGAAGGTCGTCCCGGAGCACGACGTCGACCTCCAGTGATCTCGCGACGTCGAG
This sequence comes from Dermatophilaceae bacterium, assembly GCA_051650465.1. GTDB lineage: Bacteria > Actinomycetota > Actinomycetes > Actinomycetales > Dermatophilaceae > JBOFLG01. Next base: position 23,997 of record JBOFJB010000095.1, read on the forward strand.
CGTATGGCGGAACTGACGGCGTGCGGCGTCGGCCAGTGCCGTGGGGTCAGTGACCGCTCCCGACGACAGCCGCTCAATCATGTCGCGGGTCTCGCGAAGGGTGACGTCGCTGCACCAACGGATCGCGTCGACCAGTTCGGCCGGTCCGCGGCCAGCCTCGAGCGCGTTACGGGTCAACGACGCCTGCAGGAAGATCGCCGACAGCCGGCCGGCGACGAGATCGTGCAGATCCCGGGCTACCTGCACTCGCTCCGCCTCGACGGCCAGCGCGCTCCTCGCGTCGGCGAGTTCACGCTCGCGGACTGCGACCAACTCCAGGGCCGCCGCCCTGGCCTCCTCCCGGGACACGCGCCGCTCCAGCTCGCGGATGTGCTGCGCCCACCACACGGCCAGGATGCTGACCGTGATGTTGACCAGCGCGAGGTCGAGGTTCTCCCGGCTCCGGACCAGGGCGACGGCGACCAGGCCCAGGTCGACGATGCCGGACAGGGTCCAGGCCGCGATGCGCCACCGGCGGCTGCCGTACATCGTCGTCGCGAAGAGCAACTCGAAGAGCAGGACCATCCCCACGAACGTGGCGTCGACCAGCACCAGCAGCCCGCAGACGGCGACCAGCCCCGGGACCAGGATGCGCATCTCGCGTCGCGCCAGCAGAACAAGGAAGGCAACGGAGACCACGACGAGCGAGCCGAGGACGACGGCCAGCCACGGCACGAGACCACGCAGGGCCACCGACGGCTGAACGGCGAGACCCACGGCCACGACCATCGCGTACGCGATCGCCACCACCCACGTCCGGCGCGTGATCGCCCACCGCGAGTCCCCCACCGTGGCTCTCCCGTCACCTGCGAGCGTGCGCGTTCCCTGCCCGTTCGGCACATGCTGGCTCGCCGGCCGCATCCGCGCAAGTCCGGGACCGTCCATCATCGGGTGCTCGCGCCAGCCACCAGAACAGCACTAGGGCGGCGAGGGCGCCGAGCACGAACGCGTTCTGCAGGACTCGCCCCGGCAGTTCGGGCCAGGACGGCCGGCTCAGCCACGCGATGCCCCACCAGGGCAACCGGCAGAGGAAGAACGCCGTGACACCGGCCGCCGCCCACAGCCGCCGCCGGTCCCGCCACGGCTGCGCGCCGAGCACCGCGAACACCGCGACGACCACCCAGTGGAAGTGGTGCACCCAGGCCACCGGCGAGAGCAGGCAGGCCAGCAGCCCGACCACCGCGACCTCGCCCACCGAGTCACCGGCACGATAGGACCGCCGAGCCAGCCAGAACCCGAGGCCCCCGACCACGGCGACCAGCGCAAGCCACAGCAGCGTGCCCGGCATCCCCGCCGGCCCCTCCCGGAGCAGGAATCCGCGGAGCGACTGGTTCGACGTGCTGGCGTTCGGGCCCAGACGAGTCGAGTCCTGCAGTACGCCACCCCAGTACGCGAACGACGCCTGCGGCAGCACCACCCAGGCGCCGAGCGTGGCGGCCGCCGCCGTGCCGACCGCGGTGGCCCCCTCCCGCCACCGCCGGGTGAGCAGCAGGTGGATGACGAACACGCCCGGGGTGAGCTTGATCGCCATGGCGAGCCCGACGAGTACACCGCGCGGCACCCGGCGGATGACACCCGGGCGCGGCTCCCGCAGGTCCAGCAGGCAGGCGAGCACGAGGAACGCGTTGACCTGGCCGAACCGGATGCCGTCGCTCACCGGGAGCAGCCACAGCATCGGTGCGGTGACCGCGGCGAGCACGAGCGGCATCCACGCGCCGGCGCGATGCACCACGCGGTACCCGGCGTAGTACACAGCGGCCGTGGTGGCGAGCACCTGGGCGAGCGTCCACCACCATCCGGCCACCTCGAACGGCACGAATGCGAGCGGTAGGGCCAGCAGGGCAGCGAACGGCGGGTAGGTGAACGGCAGCAACTGCGGGCTCTCGGTGAGCGTGGCATAGACCGGCCGCCCGCTGAGGATGGAGACCCCGGCCTGGCGGTATACATCGACGTCGACCTGCCATTGGTCGTCCGGCCAGAGCACGAGATAGCGCACCACGACCGGCGACGCGGCCAACGCCAGCAGCCCGCCGGCGAGCAGCCATCGCAGCGCGGCCGCACCGCGCGGCGCGGCCGAACGGCGCAGGGGCGGCGGACGGCGCGGCACCGGCGAGGTGGTCACCGGTGCATTCTCCCCGCCCGTCCACGGGTTCGATGGGTCGTGCCGGCGACGCGGCGCGCCAGACCGTCGCAACCGCTCGGGCTCCCGCGGGGCCCGCGGTTCAGATGCTCACGGTCGACACCCGTAACCTTGCCCCCGTGGTCCGCAGAGCGCTTGTCGTCGCGATCGCCGTCGCCGCGCTCCTCGTCGGCATCCTCGCCCTGCCCGACCGGACCGTGGCGTCCGACGACAACGCCGCCCCGGGCGCCGTCGTAGTGGTCGGAACCGCGGGCCTCACCTGGGCCGATGTCGACAAGGAGCGCACCCCGAACCTGTGGATGATGCTGCGCGACGGCTCGTCGGCCACGCTGTCCACTCGATCGGTCACCTCGAACGCCTGCCCCGTCGACGGCTGGCTCGGCCTGTCCTCCGGCGCCCGGGCCGGCGCCCCACGCGCAGACACCGCGGCCGACCCGGCCGTCCGGGCCTGCCCACCGATATCCGCAGTCACCGAAGACGCCGCCACGTCAAGCACGGTCACGTCGGGCGCGGTCACCGACTGGCCCGAGTATCTGCGCGCCGCCGAGGAAGAGGACTTCAACGCCCGGCTCGGCCTGCTCGCCGACCAAGCCGGCCGAGCCGACGTTTGTGTGCGCTCACTGGGCGCGGGCGCCGCGATCGGCGGCGCGACCGCCGAGGGCACCGTCGAACGATGGTCGCCGTTCGACCCCGACACCGTTGTCGGCGACCTCAACACCTGCGCGTTGACCCTCGTCGACGTCGGCTCGGTACGTGACCCCGACAACCTCGCCACGGGCGAGCAGCCACCACCGGGCACGCGCGCGGATCAGGTGCAGGAGATCGACGACCGCATCGGCCGCGTGGTCGACGCCGGGCCGAACGGCGCGGACTACCTGGTGGCCAGCCTCGCCGACGCCGGCCGCAGCCCGCGCCTCCAGTTGGTCACTGCACGTGGGCCCCGGTTCGGCCCCGGCTCGTTGTCCTCGACATCCACCCGACAGCGGGGGCTGGTCCAGGCGCAGGACCTCACCGTGACGGCGCTCGCCCTGGTCGGTGCTGACGTACCCGGCTCGCTCGGTGGGGCAGTCCTCACCTCGGCACCGGCAGCGGACAACTCCGAGCGCCGCGCCGAGGACCGGCTGCAGATGCTCCGTGACATCGGCGAGGCCAACACCGACGTCCGCGGCCTCGTCGAACCGTTCTTCGCGGTGTTCGCGTACGGGCAACTCGTCATCTATTTACTCGTGCTGCTCGTGTGGAAAGGCCGGATCGGCTCGGAACGCACGCGGGCCCAGGTGCTCGGCCGAGTGCGGGTGCTGTCGGTGGCTGCGGCCGCGGTACCGGTCTCGACCTTCCTCGCCAACCTCGTGCCGTGGTGGCGATTCCCCGTCGAGATGCTCGCCGCCGTCGGGAGCGTCGCAGGGTTCGTCGTGCTGATCACGGTCGCCGCGCTGCGCGGCCCGTTACGGAACTGGCCGCTCGGGCCGCTCGCCATCGTCGCCGGGATCACCGCGCTGGTGCTCGCCACCGACGTGATCACCGGGTCACGACTCCAGGTGTCCTCGCTGATGGGGACGCAGCCAGTGGTGGCCGGCCGCTTCTATGGCATGGGCAACCCGACGTTCGCGCTGTTCGCCACCTCCTCGCTCCTGCTCGCCACCGCAGTGTCGTCACGGCTGATGATTGCCGGACGGCGCCAGGCCGCCGCCGTCGCGGTCGGCCTGATCGGCGGTGTCGCGGTGGTCGTCGACGGCGCGCCGTTCTGGGGAGCCGACGGTGGTGGGCCTCCCGCCCTGACGCCTGCGGTCGCCTACCTCGTGCTCGCGGTGCTCGGCCTACGGATGACATTCCGCCGCGCCGCCGCGATCGGCGCGTCGGTAGTCGCCCTGTTCTTCACGATCGCCGGGCTGGACTGGCTCCGCGAACCGCGGGAGCGCACCCACCTCGGCCGCTTCATCCAGGCCATCGCCGACGGCACCGCCGACGACATCGTCCGCCGCAAAGCCGAGGCGAACATCGACATCCTGCTCGGCAACGCCCCCCTCACCCTGCTCGTCCCGGCCGCGCTGCTCTTCGTCATCGTCGTCCTGGCCCGGCCCACCTCCTGGGGGTCGCAAGCTATCGACAGCGCATTCGAGCAGGCACCCACGCTGCGCGCCGGCCTCATCGCGCTGGTCGTGGTGCTCACCATCGGCTTCCTGATCAACGACTCCGGGGTGGCGATCCCGGCCGTCGGAGCAACGCTCGCCGTGCCGCTGTTGGTGTCGGTGTCCGCCACCCACCTCGGTCAGGAGTCGCGTTCCCAGGCCGCGACACGCTCCGCGCGGCGAGTGCGATGACTGCGACCCACAGCACCATCCCGATCCACGGCACCACCCCGCGGCGCACCCCCAAGGTGATCTCCTCGACCATCGGCGTCATCCCGCCCACGCGCCCCGGCACGTAGGCCACCGCCATCGACACCAGCCGCACCAACGCCACCCCGTCGACCGCCCCGGGGCGGATGGCCGGCAGAAGCGCCCACACAAGGACGTCGTACCAGGGCAGCGAGTACGGCGCTGCCAACGAGTAGGCCAACGCCAGGCACCCGGTGACCCACATCGCCGGCTCGACACCTCCCCGCGGACGGGCGGCCCCCGCGGCGGGCGTCACCGGTCCCGCCGGCCGAGTGAGACGCAGCAGGCATCCCGCGAGCACGATCGCCAACCCAGCCGCGGCGGCGTTCAGTACGACCCGAGCCGGGCCGTCGCCCGCCTCGACACTGAGCCACTCCAGCACCGGGCGCCACGGCGTGGCGAGCGACACCGCCTTCCGCGACCTCAGTAACTGGTCATACACGTGGGAGCCAGCCCAGACGTGCAGCGCGAGCATGGTGACGCCGAACGCGCCGACCAGCACGGCACCTGAGGCAAGGAGGTCGCGGCCCCGGCGGCCACCGAACCACCAGGCGGCGACGACACCGACCAGGACGACGCCGTAGGTGATCTTGGTCGCGGCGGCAGCGGCGGCAAGCATCCCGGATGCCGCGGCCGCCATGCCCAGGTCGGCCGCGCGGACCGGCCGGTCGACGGCGCCGACAGCCCGCGCACCGGCGACCAGCGAGGCAACGACCAACACCGTCGCCAACACGTCGACATGGGCGCCGAGCACACCGACACCGACGACGAGCGGGTTGAGGGTCCACACCACGTCGACCCGCCCATAGGTGTGGACTGGCAACGACCGGCGGAGCAACCACCGCGTCCCCAGCCAGCAGCCGACGACCACGACCTGCCAGACCCAGACCCCCTGGCGCAGCGAGTCGCCGCCCAGCAGTGCCGAACCCGCGAACGCGAGCGTCGCGACCGGCCCATAGACGCTTGGCTCCTCGGTCCACGGCGCCTCGACCCGGCTGGCGATCGGGTCCGCGCCACCGCCCCACTCCCCCGGGGCCTCCACCCACGGGTCACCACCGCCGAGCAGGATCCGGCCGTAGGCGAGGTAGTTGACATGGTCGGCCGAACCGAACGGCGCGGTGACCAACGACGCTGCCCCGACACCGAGTGGCACCGTCCACGATCTCAATGGCGCTGCGCCGCGGCGCAGCCCAGCCCAGACCGCACCCGCGCCGACCGCGTACCCCACGCACAGCAGGGCGGTAACGGCCGCCGGGGGCAACGCCGCAGCGGAGAACGGCCCCAGCCCTCCGCCCGGCCCATCGAGGTCGGGCTGGGCCGCGTTCGGTGCGGTGACCCCGACAACGGCGAGGGCGCCGAGAGACGTCGCCAACGCAGCGAACCGGGCGGCCTCGGATGCCGACGACGCGATCGCACCGAGGCTGCGCCCCCTCGCGGCATCCCGGTCGGGATGCCCGGTCAGGCCCGATGCCATGGCCGCCAGCCACGCCGCACCAGTGCGATCCAGACGTCGCGGTATTGGGCGGCCCGGTGTCGCTGCGACCGCCAGTCGGTACCGCTCACCCGGTGTTGCAGCGCACAGGGCACCTCACGCACCGTCAACCCGGCCCGCAGCGCATCGACGGTCAGCGCGGTCTCGACACCCCACCCGCTGGCGAGCGGGCTGGCCGCGGCGAACGCGGCCTGGTTGAGGCAGCGCATACCGGAAAGCGGCTGCACCGGTGCGAAACCGGTGAGGTGCGCGATGCCCGCCCGGGCGAGGCGCACCACGAATCCGCGGCCCCCGCCACTGGTCAACTGTGCCGGCAGGGTCGCGACGGTCATGTCGGCCGTGCCGTCACACACTGGGTCGACCAGCACCTCGAGGTTGGCTGCGGTGCCCTCGAGGTCACCGTCGGCGAAGAGCAGCACCGCTGGCGTGGCGGGCTCGTTCCGCTGGCGGGCGTCATCCGCTTCGAGGTGACGAACCCGGCGAACACCGGTCTCGAGAGCGGCTGCCTTGCCACGGTTGCGCGAGTGACGCACCACGTCCGCGCCGGCCGCCTCGGCCACCGCAGCCGTGTCGTCGGTGCTGCCGTCGTCGACGACGACGACCCGACCCACCGTCGGGAGCGAGCGCAGCGCGGCGACCGTGGCC
>JBOFJB010000096.1:0-4248 GCA_051650465.1 Dermatophilaceae bacterium
ACGAGTTTGCGGACCACCGGGCACGGGTCGGGCACACACGACTCCTGCCCATCGGAGACCAGCACGATAGTGCGCTTGCCGGCCGGGCCCAGGTCGGCGAGCCCCTTCTCCAGCGAATGCGCGATCGGGGTCTCACCGACGGCGCGGAAACCGCCGATGGCCTTGGTGAGTGCTGGCCGGTCGAGCGGCGCGACCGGCGCCACAAGTTGGGTATCGGCACACGCAGCCGGAGTGGGCTGGCCCTTGCCGTCGACATTCGCCCCATAGACGCGCAGGCCCACCTCGGCGTCATCCGGGAGTTGGCCGACCACCGTGGTCAGCGCCGACTTGGCAGCCTCGATCTTCGTTGTGCCCGATCGGTCGGGCTCCTTCATCGACCCTGAGGCGTCGAGCATGAGCAGGAGCCGGCCGGCGTTGCTGTCGTCGGACCGGACGGCGGGCGCCACTGCCGCTGCGGGCGCCGCCGCTGGTGCAGTTGACACAGTCGGCGAAGCCAGCACGCCCAGGACGAGCCCGAGCGCGGTGATCGCCACACCAGCACTACCGGCAACGGATGGAGTCATGAGGAGCCCCCTGGTAGGGCGCAGCCGCGAGACCCCCGCGTTAGCGCCTGTCGAACGGTCGCCACTCGTAGTGAGCGTGCGCCACTTACGACCTAGACGTTACCGATCGCTCGCCCTCGGCCGGCGGCCGGGTGGGGGCAACGGTTCCCCGCCGGTCGGCGAGACCGGGACCTACGCCATGGCGGGGCCCGGTTTCGCCCCCGACGTCTCGCTCGCGCTGCCCATGGCGCGGATCGCCTCATGAGCCCCGAGACCGCGGCGATCGCGATGTCCGCCAACCGGATTGCTGAGGTCGAGGCTGCGTGCGGGCGTGCCGACGGGACGTGGTCGTCGCTACTCGCCGGCCCGCGAAGGGTCACCCGGGTGCGGCCCAGAGGGTATGCCAGGAGACGCCGACGTCGGCGAGCAGTTCACGGATCAACGGCAGCGACACTCCGACGACGTTGTGCGGGTCGCCCTCGATGCCGGCGACGTAGGGCCCGCCCAGGCCGTCGAGGGTGAACGCGCCGGCCACGCGCAGCGGCTCCCCGGTGGCGACGTAGCCGTCGATCTCGGCATCGGTGAGGTCGGCGAAGTGCACCACCGTGGATGCCGTGGCGCCGACCATCCCGGCGGTGCCGCCGTCATCCGGCTGGCGTGCGTCGACCAGCCAGTGACCGGTGTGCAACGTGCCCGACCGGCCGCGCATCCGGCGCCAGCGGGTTGCCGCTTCGGCGGCATCCGCCGGCTTGCCGTGGACCTCGCCATCCAGGTCGAGCACCGAGTCGCAGCCGAGTACCAGAGCGGATGACGCATGGCCGCCGTCCGCGAGCGCGGTCACCACGTCCTCGGCTTTGGCCCGAGCGAGGAGCAGCGCGACGTCTGCGGCGGCAAGCGATGCGCCGGTGGCCCGCTCGACGTCCGCGACGACAGCGTCCTCGTCGACCGAGGACACCCGCACCACGGGCTCGACACCGGCCGAGCGCAGCGTGGCCAAACGCGCCGGGGACGCGGAGGCCAGGACAAGACGGAGAGCAACTGACGGCACAGCGCCCACGCTAGCGACCGGCTCGACGGCAACCGGTCGGGGTGCCGCTCGTGGGCACCACCCGATGCCCGAGGCGTTGCCCAAGGCCGGGGTGCGTCAGCCGAGTGCCTCGTCGACGAAGCACCAACGCCACCCCTCGCCAGGCTCGATGCTGCGCATCACCGGGTGCCCCGTCGCACGGTGATGGGCGTGTGCGTGCCGCCCCGGGGACGAGTCGCAGCAGCCGACATGGCCGCAGGTCTCGCACGATCGCAGGTGCACCCACCGGGTGCCGTCCGCGAGGCACTCCGCGCACCCGTCGGCATTATCGGGGGGGCGCGGTGCGTCCAGCGCGTCGAGGTGCGGGCACCCGCCCGGCACCCGATCCGGCGGGCGCAGCAACGAGCCGTGCCCGTCCTCGTCACGGCCGCGCACCCAGCCGAGCGCGGCTTCTTCGGCATCGAGGCGGCCCAGAACCCGGGTGAGCACGTGGTGGTCGACATCGCCGGAATCACGGATCCGCATCAGTTCGGCCCGCTCGATCGCGATCATCGCAGTGCGCAGCCGGGCCTGGGCCTCGCTTGGCGGCTCCATCGACGACGGGCCGAGCGTCCCGAGCCGTTCCCAGCCGCGGTTGACCCGGGCCGTGGCCTGGTCGCGGATGACGGCGACGACCGCCGGGTCGGCATCAGGATCGGACTCGAGCACGCGCAGGCCGGCGCTGGTGGTCGCGCCGACGACGGTGGCCTCGGCGAGCGCATCCTCGCGCGGATCCGGTCCGCGGACGTCGAGCCCGCGGGCCACCAATGGCAAGGTGGTTCCCTGGAGAAGCAGGGTGCCGACCGTGACCATGAGCGCGATGACGACGAGTTCGGCACGCAGCGGGGTCTGCTCGGGCAAGGTGAGGGCGGCGGCGAGGGTGACCACGCCGCGCATGCCTGCCCAGGAACCGACGAGTGCGCCCCGCAGGCGATTCCTCCGGTCGACGCCAGGGTCGGTCCGGGCGTCCAGACGGGCGATGAGCATTGTCGCGGGCAGCATCCAGACCGGGCGCAGGACGAGACAGACGAGCAGCACGACGAACGCAGCGGTGAGGGTGCGCCCTGGCGCCAGGGCGCCCTGCTCGACATCGGCGACCAAGGTGGCGACCTGGAGCCCGATGAGGAGGAACACCGTGTTCTCCAGCAGGTAGGTGATGCTCGACCAGTTGACCCGCTCGGACAGTCGCGACGCCGCGGTCTGCTGCAACGGTGCACGGTGGGCGAGCAGCAACCCGGTCGTCACCACGGCGACCACCCCGGATGCGTGGACCTGCTCGGCGATGACGTACGACGCGTACGGCGCCACCAGCGAGAGCGCGGTGTCGGCGGGTACCTCACGGAGCCGGCTACGCAGCCAGCCCACCACGAACGCCATCGCCGCGCCACCGGCCGCTCCGCCGACCGCGGCGACGAGCAGATCGACGGTGACCGATACCGCGGTGACGTCCTCGAGTTCGGTGCCGTGAGCGGCGATCCCGGCCGCTGCGAGCGCGGTACGCAGCGAGACCAGCGCGGTGGCGTCGTTGAGCAGTGACTCACCCTCGAGGATGGTGGTGACCCGGCGGGGGAGCCCGATGCGGCGGGCGACCGCGGTGGCCGCGACCGCATCGGGGGGCGCGACGATCGCCCCGAGCGCGAACGCCAGCGCGAATGAGATCGGCAGCAGCGCCGAGGCCGCCACCGCCACGCCGAGTGCGGTGAACGCCACCAGCCCGACGGACAGACCGAGGATCGGCCACCGATGAGCCGTGATGTCCAAGAGCGAACTGGAGATCGCCGCCGAGTACAGCAGCGGGGGTAGCAGGCCGAACAGCACCAGGTCGGGCGACAGCGGGACGACCGGGATGCCGGGCACGAACGACGCGGCACCACCCACGACCAGCAGCACGACGGGCAGAGCGATACCGAACCGCTCGGTGAGCCGGCCGACGACGACGACGGTGACCACGATGGCGACAACGGTGAGGGCGAGATCCACGTCACGGATTCTCTCCGGATGACGCGCCGACCGCGAGTACCCAGCGGTGACGCGTTGCTCGCCTAGGCGAGCAACGCGTCACGGAGAGTGTCGAGCCCGACCGAACCGACATCCAAGGCGCGGCGATGGAAGTCGCTGAGCGAGAACGATGCTCCCTCGCGGGCGGCGGCCTCCGCACGCAACTGCATCCACAGCCGCTCGCCGATCTTGTAACTCGGCGCCTGCCCCGGCCAGCCGAGGTAGCGGTCCAGTTCGAAGCGCATCTGCTTCTCACCTTGGTTGGCGTGCGCGGTGAGGAACGCCCACGCCTTGTCGTAGTCCCATCCGCCGCCGCCCACCTCAGCAGGCGCAGTGAACCGGCAATGCACACCGATGTCGAGCACGACCCGCGCGGCCCGCAGTGACTGGCCGTCGAGCAGGCCGAGGTAGTTGCCGGGGTCGTCCAGGTAGCCGAGTTCGGCCATCAGGCGTTCCGCGTACAGCGCCCAGCCTTCGCCGTGGCCGCTGGTCCAGCACATCAGCCGTCGCCAGCGGTTCAGCAGCCCACGCCGGTACGTGCTGTGGGCGATCTGGAGGTGATGGCCGGGAACCCCCTCGTGGTAGACCGTGGTCAACTCGCGCCACGTGCCGAAGGTGGTGACGCCTTTGGGGACGCTCCAC
>JBOFJB010000097.1:0-1984 GCA_051650465.1 Dermatophilaceae bacterium
TGGTGCTCGAGTCGATGAAGATGGAGACCGTCATCCCGGCGCCGTTCCCGGCCCGGGTCAGGGAGTTGCTCGTCGCCGCCGGCAGCCAGGTCGAGACCGGCGCACCGCTGCTCCGGCTCGAGCCCACCGGAGACACTGAGGACGTCACGTCAGCCGACCCCACCGGTGACGCACCCGACCTCGACCTCCAGGCCCCGCAGGACGCCGACGACCTGCACGCCCGCGCTGCCGAGGGGCGACGTGCCCTGGGCGCGATGCTTCTCGGCTATGACCTCGACCCTGGGCACGAGGAGCGCACGCTCGCCGCCTACCTGGGCGCCCGCGACGCGCTCGCGGCAAGTGGGCAGCCATCGGTGGCTGCCGAGACCGAGTTGCTCGCTGTGCTGGCCGACGTTGCCGAACTGAGCCGCAACCGGCCGGTCGAGGGGGAGGCCCATCTGGAGAACCGGGTGCACAGCCCGCGCGAGCACTTCCATACCTACCTGCAGACCCTCGACCCCGAGCGTGGTGGTCTGCCGGCCGCGTTCGTGACCCGGCTCGAGCGGGTGCTGGCGCACCACGGCGTCGTCGGTACCGAGCGGACGCCACAACTCGAGCAGGCGGTGTTTCGGGTCTTCCTCGCCCAACAGCGGTCGGCTCCCGAGGTCACCATGGCGACCTCGCTCCTGCAGCGCTGGCTCACCGAGCCGGCTCCGGAGCCGCCGCACGATGTCGCCACCCGTGACGTCCTCGACCGCCTGGTCGCGGCCACCCAGGTGCGCTTCCCGGTGGTCGGTGACCTGGCCCGCAGCGTCCGGTTCCGCTGGTTCGACCAGCCCCTGGTCGATGCCGACCGGGCCGTCGTCCTCGGTTCGGTCGACGACGAACTCGACGCTATCGACGCCTCGACCGGAGCGGCCCGCATCGCTCGGGTCGATGCCCTCGCCGGCATCCCCGAACGTATCGTGCGCTTCCTCGCTGCCCGGCTCCGACGCGGTGTGCGTGAGCGTGAGCCGATGCTCGAGGTGCTGGTGAAGCGGCACTACCGCGAGTACCAGTTGCACGGCCTCACCGAGCGTGCCGAGGACGGCCGCGCGGTGGCCACGGCCAGTTACCGGCTCGACGAGCGCGACTCGTATCTGGTGAGCACGGTCGCCACCGTCGACGAACTCACCGCCGACAGCGCGCTCGCGGGGACGCTGGAGCGTCTGGTCGCCGCCCGTCCGCCAGGCCACGAGGGTGTCGTTGACCTCTACCTGCACTGGGGCGACGCACCCACCGACGGTGCGGCGGCGGCATCCGCACTCGGCGAACGACTGACCCGGATGCCGTTCACCCAGGTGGTGCGCCGGGTCGCCGTCGGGGTGGTCACCGATGACGACCGCGAGGTCGCCTACGCCACCTTCCGGCCCCAGCGTGACGGCTCGCTCCCCGAGGACCTCCCGGTTCGCGGGGTGCACCCGATGGTCGGCCGCCGCCTCAACCTGTGGCGGCTACGCGACTTCGACATCACCCGGCTCGACGCCCCCGAGGACGTGCTCCTCCTGCGCGCGGTCGCCCGGGGCAACCCGCACGACCAGCGTCTGGTGGCCCTCGCCCAGGTGCGCCAACTGGTGGTCGGCCGGGACGACCGCGGGCGGCTCACCGGCCTACCGCACGTCGAACGCGCGCTGGCCACGTGCATGGAGGCGGTGCGTCGGGCGCGCACCGCCGCGCCCGACATCCGCTACGACATGAACCATGTGTGGCTGCACATCTGGCCCCCGGTCGAAGCCGACCTCGACCAGCTGACCGCGCTCCAGGCAAAGGTCGCGCCGATGACCGCCGGCGCCGGCGTCGAGGAGGTGCGGGTGGAGGGCCGCGTCGCCGGCGACCGCGGGCACACCGTGCCGGTGTGCGCCCGGTTCTGGTATCAGCCCGGCTCCGGGGTCACGTTCACCGTGGAGCAGCCGCCCACCACCCGGCTCGCGCCGCTGGACGCCTACGCCGAGAAAGTGGTCCGGGC
>JBOFJB010000098.1:0-2687 GCA_051650465.1 Dermatophilaceae bacterium
GCGTCACCGATCACGTCGCCATCGACCTGGACCCGGTGCCGGTCGTCGATGTCGACGGTGGCTCTGCGGCATCGGTAGCGCGACATCGTGGCCGTTGGTCGCTCGTTCTTGGTGAGCAACTTCGCAGCGACCCGTGCCCAGGCCGCCACCCCCTTAGGTGCGAGCACCACGACATCGAGCATTCCGTCGTCCGGTTTCGCCTCAGGCATGAGGTCGATGCCGCCGGTGATCTTTCCGCAGTTACCCACCAACACCACGCGCGCCCGGTGGGTCACCAGAGGCCCGCCATCCACCGTCAGCCGAGCCTTGAAGCGCTCGCCCAACATGTTGCGCAGCCCGCTCGGGACGTACGCCGTCCAGCCGAGTCGTTTCTTCAACGATTCCGACGTCGACTCCATGATCGTGGCGTCAAGCCCGAGCCCGGCCATCACGAAGAACGCGTGGCGACGCAGCCCGGCGCTCGCGCCCTCGCCGGCGTGCTCGTCGAGGGCGGCGTCCTCGGGGTCGAGGGTCACCCAGCCGGCATCGACGTGCCGGTTGCGCCCGGTGAGCGCGACGACGAAGGCGCGCTCGACGTCATCCGTCGGCACGTCGAGGTTGCGGGCTAGAAGGTTGCCGGTGCCGCCGGGCAGCAGTCCTAGCGGCGTACCGGTGCCGACGAGTTCTTGCGCGACCGCGCGCACCGTTCCGTCGCCGCCGAGCGCACACACCAGGTCGGCCCGGTCGACCACCGCCTGGCGAGTCTGTCCGAAGCCGATGTCGTGCTCGGTGGTGGAGCGCACGACCGGCGGGTCCCAGTCGTGGTCGGCACAGATCGCGGCCAGGCGACGCTCGAGGCCGGCGACGTCATCCATCTTGAGCGGGTTGACCACCACGGTGACCCGCTTGCGCGGTGCGGGCGGAGCCGCCGTCCGGAACGCGTCGCGGGAGGGGCGGGAGCGGGCGTGCCGCGGGGTGCGCCGGGCCGCGAGGATGGCGTACCCGCCGACCAGCCCGGCAACCAGGGCGAGCCCGGCGCCGATGATGATCCACCAACGATCCGCCACGGGTACGAAAGGTACAGGGGAGCGCTGCGCGGGCCTGCGCTGGCGTACGTTTCCGCTATGGACGGCGACCCCCACGAAGGCATCGTCCCCGACGCCAAGGACTGGACGTGGACGCTGACGCGCCGCTGTCCCGACTGCCGGTTCGCCGCCGGCGAGGTGCCGGCGCACATCATCCCCGATGCCGTTCGAGCGTTCACTGCGCCGTGGCCGTCGGTACTGGCGCGCGCGGACGCCCGCACCCGACCCGACCCGGCGACCTGGTCGCCACTCGAGTACGGCTGCCACGTGCGCGACGTGTGCGTGCTCTTCGAGCGGCGGATGGCGCTCATCCGCGTCGAGACGGACCCCGCCTTCGCGAACTGGGACCAGGACGACACCGCGCTCGCCGGGCGCTACGGCGAGCAGGACCCCGACGTCGTGGCCACCCAGGTGCTCGAGGCGGCCGACGGGTACGCCACCTCCTACGGCGGGGTCCCGCCGCACGAGTGGACCCGCACCGGGCGGCGGTCCGATGGCTCGGCGTTCACGCTGCTGACCCTCGGCCAGTACGGCCTGCACGACCTCGCCCACCACCTGTGGGATGTCGGCGTGCCGGTACCGCGAGTCGGGCCCTGAACGCGCCGGTGCGGGGGAGGCAGCCCCGGTGACCGTCGACGTCGTCTACCTCGCCCTCGGGGCCGCGCTGCTGCTCGCCGTGGTGCTGCCGCAGGCGCTGCACCGGTGGGCGCTCTCGGCCCCCATCGTCCTCGTCGCGGTGGGCATGGTGCTCGGGCTGCTGCCCGGGGCCGACGCCGTGACCCCTGACCCGGTGGGTGACCGCGCGCTGGTCGAGCACGTCACCGAGTTGACGGTGATCGTCGCGCTCATGGGTGTCGGGCTGGCGCTGGACCGCAGGCTGGACCTGCGGGACCGGTCGTCGTGGCGGGCGTGGGCCTCGGCCTGGCGGCTGCTCGGCATCGCCATGCCGCTCACCATCGCCGCGGTGGCGCTGCTCGCGTGGGGGCCGCTAGGCGTCGCGCTGCCGGCGGCGCTGCTGCTCGGGGCGGCGCTGGCGCCCACCGACCCCGTCCTCGCGTCCGACGTCCAGGTCGAGGGGCCCACCCTCGAGGGCGACGAGGAGGAGATCGACGAGGACGACGACGTCCGTTTCGCCCTGACGAGCGAGGCCGGCCTCAACGACGGGCTTGCCTTCCCGTTCGTGTACGCGGCGGTGTTCCTCGCCTCGGCCGGTGCCGTCGGCGAGTGGGGCGCACGCTGGGTCGCCTGGGAGCTCCTCGGCAAGGTGGCCGTGGGGGTCGTCGTCGGGGTAGGGGCCGGCTGGCTGCTGGCCCGCCTGGCGTTCCGGGCGCCGGCCCGCTCGCTCCGCCTCGCCGAGATCGGCGACCCGCTCTTCGCGCTCGCGGCGCTCCTGCTCGCCTACGGGCTGGCCGAGGTGCTGCGTGGCTACGGCTTCCTCGCAGTGTTCGCGGCGGCGGTGACGATCCGGTCTTTCGAGCGCCGGCACGAGTACCACCAGCACCTGCACGACGTCGTCGAGCGGCTCGAGCGCCTGCTCACCCTCGTCGTGCTGCTCGGGCTCGGCATCGCGTTCACCGGCGGGCTGCTCGCCAACCTCGACTGGCGCGGGGTGGTGGTCGCGGT
>JBOFJB010000099.1:0-2615 GCA_051650465.1 Dermatophilaceae bacterium
ACGGCCGGTGTGCAGCGCCAGCAGCTCCTCCTGCATCGCGCGCACCCGCTCCACCTCGTCGGCCTCGAGGATGAGGTCGGGCACCGTGCCCCGTCCCTCCGCCGCGGGCGCATGGATGACGACCCGCCCGTGCGGGAGGATGGTCCGGTACCCCTTCGCTCCCCCGGCCAGCAGCACCGCCGCGGTCGCGGCCGCCTGCCCGACGCAGGTGGTCTCGACGCGCGGACGCACATACTGCATCGCGTCGTAGATGGCGAGCGTCGCCGGGATCGAACCACCAGGACTGTTGAGGTACAACGCAATCGGGGCGTCCGGCCGGTCGTTCTCGAGGTGCAGCAGCTGGGCGATCACCGCGTTCGCCACGCCGTCGTCGATGCCGGTACCCAGGTAGACGACCCGGTCGGCGAGCAGCCGGCTGTAGATGTCGACCGTGCGCTCACCGAGCGGGGTGCGGGTGGTCACGTACGGGATCGGGTACGAGCTCACGGCCGCGCCCCCAGACCCACGGCCTGCCTCCGCCGCGGCAGCACGTCATCCGCCGTGTCGACCACGGCGTCGACGAAGCCATACCCGAGCGCCTCGGTGGCGGTGAACCAGCGGTCGCGCCGGGAGTCCTCCTCGACCTGCCCGACCGGCTGGCCGGTGTCCTGCGCGATGCAGCCGAGCACGACGTCGCGGGTCTGCCGGAGGTCGTCGGCCTGGATGGCGATGTCCATCGCGGTGCCGCCGATGCCGGCACTGCCCTGGTGCAGCAGCACCTTGGCGTGCGGCATCGTGTATCGCCTCCCCCTCGTCCCCGCCGAGAGCAGGAACTGCCCTGCGCTGTAAGCCATCCCGAGGTTGATAGTCACCACATCGTTGGGGACGGCGCGCATGCAGTCGCGGATGGCGAGCATCCCCGGCACCGAGCCGCCCACCGAGTTGACGAGCAGGCGGATGTCGGCGGTCGGGTCCTCCGCGCTGAGCACGAGGATCGCCGTACACAAGCGGTTCGAGTTGCGTTCTTCCAGCGGTTCGCCGAGCAGCAGGGTCCGCTCGGCGTAGAGCCGCCGGTACAGCTCGGCATCGAGACCCGCGGCGGGGTCGGTTCCGTTCTCTCCCACGCCTCCACCATCGGATGACGTGCCGCGCTCGGGGAAGCCCGCGCTGCCGTGAGCAGCGCCGCGCCGCCCCCAGCAGGGTCGGGACCCGCGAGCACGGGTCGGGACGTAGTGCCCAGGCACCCGTGCGGCGAAGTACCGATGTGGCCGGCTCGATCACGTGTTTCGCTGTGCACCATGGACATCAGCGATGTCAGTGTCGTGGCTCTCCTCGTGTCGAGCCTTGTCGCCACCGCGCTCGGTGCGCCGGTGGTCATGGCTCGGTGGGCAGCGCAGAGCCAGGGGCTGCGGGCCGAGCAGGTGATGCAGCAGGTGCTCCCCGGCGAACACGTGCTCGGCGTGGCCCTGGGTCGCGTGCGCCGGCCGGCGCCGGTCACCGGCGCGATGGTCGTGCTGGGCGTCGTGGCGATCGTCGCGGCGCATCCTCTCGGAACCGCCTCGAGCATGGTCGTGACGATCGGTGTCGTCGCCGCGCTGCTCATGACGCACCGCCGCATCCTCGTGGCGGCCACTCCGGAGGAGATCGTCGTCATCGAGACGACCCGGGACCTCGACCCGGTGGCAGTCCTCGCCCGCCTCCCTCGGGCCGAGTGGCAGCCGAGCCACGGATGGGGCACGGTCAGCCATCCGATCGGGAACCTCGACATCGTGGTCGTCGGCGCCGCCCTCCGGCTCCATCCGGTCACCGACGGGATGTCGACCTCGGCACACGCCACCGTGACGTCAGGAGTCCCGTCCGACCTGGCGGGCCGGCCTCGCGGATGAGTGGGAGCACGACCGCCCGCGAGAGCTCCGGCGTGGATGCCGGGACTCGACCTGTCCGGTCGACATCACGTCGGACTGCACCGATGTCCGAGGAGACGTTTCCGGCGGCCCTGGGTAGAACTGTCGATGTCGCCCGTGGATCGCGAACGTACGGTCCATCCCCATGGATATCCGCGACACGGCGACGTTCGTGCTCTTCCTCGTGCTGCTGGTGCTGGTGTTCGTCGGCATCCCGTTCCTGCTGGCGTTGTGGGGGACGAACCGTCGAGCCGCCAAGGCGACGAAGGTGATCGGTCAGGTCCTTCCCGGTGAGCAGGTGCTCGGCGTCGCCACCGGGCGTATCCGGCGATCCCGAGCGCTGACCGTTGCGCTCGTCGCGCTCGGCGTCGTGGCCGTCGTCCTGGACGGCTCGACCGGTCAGGTGATCGGCGGGCTGCTCCTGATCGCCGTGATCGCCGCCCTCGTCCTCACGCACCGTCACGCACTGGTCGCCACGACACCCGACGAGGTCGTGGTCGTCACCGCCAACGGGAACCTGGAGCCGAAGACCGTCCTCGGCCGGATCCCCGCCGCCGCGTGGCAGCCGACCCGATCGTTGAACTCCCGGAGCAACGCCGTCGCCGGCGAGGTCGTGGTGATCGACGCCCTCGGCCAGCGATCCCACCTGCCCGAGGTCCTCCTCGCGGGCAGCCGGCGTCACCTCGACCACTGACCTCGGCGGGGTCGTCGACCGCCGCTGGCCGTCTGCCT
>JBOFJB010000100.1:0-2872 GCA_051650465.1 Dermatophilaceae bacterium
CGACCACGGCCTTGGCGGGCCGGGCGCCGTGATCGACACAGGGTGCGACGTCGAGCACCGGGATGCGGCCGACGGGGTGCTGCGGGCTGCGCGTTCGGGGTGCACCGGTCACAGCGCGACGTTACAGGTCAACGGCGTCCCGGATACCTCAGGGCAGGGCGCTGAGGACGGCGGGCCGGCAATGTGGGCGGGCCATTTGGCCGGCGGGCCCGCGTCCGGCCGCGAGTACCCCTGCGGCACAGCCCTTACAGCCCAACGGATGCCGGGCGGAGGGTTTCGCGCCTAGGGTGACGTCGTGCCGCGGACCGGCCCCCGAGAGGCCGTGTACCAGGACGGGTGGCACGTCATCCCTGACCAGGAGGAAGAACAGTGCGCAGAACAGCCGTAGGGCTGCTCGGCGTCGCGCTCGTCACGAGCGCGACGGTCGGCATCCCCTCACCATCGGCCGCCATCGCGCCGCCCGCCCCCAGCGGGACGAAAGCGGCGACGGTGACCAGCGACGATCTCCCCAACCCACTGGAGAACAAGCGTCGATTGATGCGTCAAGCAGGCATCACCTCGATGCTCAACGGCACCGCCGCGGCGGCCACCGTCAACGGCAGCCGAGTGGTCAAGGTCGGCACGGGTGCGTCGTCGGCGGACGCCGCCCAGGCGAAGCGGTCAGCCGGCGCGGCCAAGGGCAAAGCCCGTGACCAGTATGTCGAGTTGCAGCGGGACACCACCGACCGGATTTTCGTCATCCTCGCCGAGTTCGGCGACACCCGCGACCCGGCGTACCCCGACGAGGACACCACCCCGGAGACCACCGGCCCGGTCGTCTTCGACGGCCCGCGGCACAACCAGATCGCCGAACCGGACCGGGCGACAGACAACAGCAAGATTTGGCAGCCCGACTACGACCGGCAGCACTTCCAGGACCTGTACTTCGGCAAGGGTGAGTCGCTGCGCAACTACTACGAGAAGCAGTCCTCGGGCCGATACAGCGTGAGCGGCACCGTCACCGACTGGGTGAGGGTCAGGTACAACCAGGCCCGCTACGGCCGCAGCAACGGATTCCCCTGCGCCAGCGAGGTCTGCCCCAACACCTGGGACCTCGTACGCGACGCCGCGAACCAATGGGTCGCCGACCAGCGGGCGGCGGGCCGGTCAGCCGCCGAGGTGAAGGCCGAGATGCAGACCTTCGACCAGTGGGACCGCTACGACTTCGACGCCGACGGGAACTTCAACGAGTCGGACGGCTACCTCGACCACTTCCAGATCGTGCACGCCGGTGAGGGCCAGGACGATCTCGACCCGGAGGACTCGTCGCCGAGCTACGGCGAGGACGCCATCTGGAGCCACCGCTGGTACGCCTACGACACCGATATCGGCGCTACTGGCCCGGCCAACAACCCGGTGGGCGGCACCGAGGTCGGGGACACCGGCCTGTGGATCGGTGACTACACCATCCAGCCCGAGAACGGCGGCCGCTCCGTCTTCTACCACGAGTACGGCCACGACCTCGGCCTCGTCGACGAATACAACACCGGTACCGGGTGCACGTCCGACCTGTCCGCCGGCGGCGACTGCGACAACAGCAACGGGTTCTGGAGCCTCATGACGCAGAGTCGGCTAGGCGCGAAGGATGATGACGGTGTCGGTGAGCGTGGCGGCGACCTCGGTGCCTGGAACAAACTCCAGCTCGGCTGGCTCGACTACGAGACGGTCGTCGCCGGCCGGCAGCGCACACTCGATCTGGGACCGCAGGAGTACAACTCCACCAAACCGCAGGCAGCCGTGGTGGTGCTCCCGAAGAAGAAGGTCGAGACCGACCTCGGCGAACCTGCCGGCGGCGACGGCCAGGTGTACAGCGGCTCGGGTGACGACTACGAAGGCACCTTGGAGACTGAGGTCGCGGTTCCCGCGGGTAGTTCGGCCCTGACCTTCACGACGCGGTTCGACATCGAGGAGGACTACGACTTCGGGTACGTCGAGGTGGACGACGGCAGCGGGTTCACCGCGCTCGCCGGCACGATCACCGAGGGCCCGAACAACGAGATCGACGGCACCCAGGCCGACTGGGCGGATGCGTCGTTCGATATGTCTGCCTATGCCGGGACAACCGTGACGCTGCGGTTCCGCTACGTCACCGACGGCAGTGGCGCCGGTAACGACGGCGAGGTGCCTGACGGCTGGTTCGTCGACGACATCGCGATCGGTGACCTCACCGAGGATGCCGAGACCGGCACCGACGGGTGGACGGCATCCGGCTTCTCCGTCATCGGGACGTCGGTGACCGAGGAGTATGACAACTACTACATCGCGGGCCACCGCTCGTATGTCTCGTACGACAAGTACCTCGAGACCGGGCCGTACGTCTTCGGTGACCTCGATACCCGGCCGGATATCGCGGACCGCTTCCCTTATCAGGAAGGTCTGTTGATCTCCTACTGGGACACCTCGTACACCGACAACGACACGCTCGCCCATCCGGGCAACGGGTTGAACCTCGTGATCGACTCGCGGCCGGTGCCGAAGGACAACCTCACCGGGGAGCCATGGCGGGCCCACGTCCAGGTGTACGACGCGCCGTTCTCGCTGCGAAAGGCCGACTCGTTCACGCTCACCGCAGACGGCCAGCCCAGTTACGTGCGCGGCGAGCCGGCCCAGCCGGTGTTCGACGACACGAAGAAGTACTTCTATGACGAGTTGCCGAACCACGGGGTCAAACTCCCCGCGGCCGGCGTGAAGATCCGCGTCGTGGAGCAGCAGGGCACCTCGATGCGGGTCCGGATCAGTTGAGGTACCCGGGCCGCCACGCCGTGACGTGAGGTCATGACCTCACATCGCGGTGCTGTGCAGCGGTGGGCCGGGAGCACATGCTCCCGGCCCA
>JBOFJB010000101.1:0-1549 GCA_051650465.1 Dermatophilaceae bacterium
GCATGCGCACGACCCTCGACCTCGACCCGGTCGTCCTGAGCCAGCTGAAGGCCCGGCAGCGCGAGGAGCACCGCACCCTCGGCAGTCTCGCGTCGGAGCTGTTGGCCCGAGCGCTGCAGGACACCGCGGTAGCCGGCCAGTCAGCTGAGTTCACCTGGGCCGCCGCCGATCTGGGCTCCCGCATCGACCTCGACGACAAGGACGGCGTCGCGCGAGCCCTCGGCGACGACGGTCCGGGATGAGCGTCACCGTCGACACCAATGTTCTGGTCTACGCCTCGGACACCGGCAGCTCACGGCACCACGCCGCCGCGGAGCTGATCACTCGACTGGCCACTGAGACCAGGCTGGTCACGCTGCTGTGGCCCACGGTCATGGGCTACCTGCGCATCGTCACCAACCCTCGCATCCTCGACCGACCACTCAACCCGGCCGACGCTCTGGGTAACGTCGACCGACTTCTGGCGCTGGCTCACGTCCGGTGCCTCGGCGAGGGAGACCGGTTCTGGCGCGCCTACCGCGAGACGGCCGGGGCGGTGGTCCCGCGTGGCAACCTCGTGCCCGACACCCATCTCGTGGCGCTCATGCGCGAGCACGGCGTGCGGGAGATCTGGACCCACGACCGCGACTTCCGCCTCTTCGACGGCATCATCGTCCGCGACCCGTTCGGCTGACCGGGTCGCCGCGGCGGTCCTACGCCCTCATGCACCGGTCCGACGCCGCGACCCGCCGGAGCCGTGCACGGGAACCTTCACCATCGCCTGGCAACGGTTCCACGGCACAGGTGAAGGTTTCGGGTTCGGGCGGGAAAGTTGGGACAGGAGGAAGGTCACCGAGCCGGCGTCGTGCCGCGGTGACCTCAGATCCAGGAGGGCAGCCACATCCGCCAGCGCCAGTGGTCGTACGGGACGACCTCGGCGGTGTATACCGGCCAGAAGAAGGCGAACATCGCCAGGGTCAGCAGCAGGTACCCCCCGACCACCCACCAGCGCCACCGCCAGCGCCACGGGTCGGCCTCGCGTCGGCCCACCCACAGCCCGATGACGAACGCCACGGCAAGCACCACGTAGGGCTCGAACGCCACGGCGTAGAAGGTGTAGATGGTGCGGTCGGAGTAGACGAACCAGGGGAGCCAGCCCCCGACGAAACCCGCGGCGATGGCGCCGGCCCGCCAGTCGCGGCGACGCAGCCACCACCAGAGCACGACGACCAGGGCGACGAGGCCGACCCACCAGACGGTCAGGGTCCCGATCGGGTTGACGGCCTGCGAGCACTGGGCCGCGGCGTCGCAGCCCTCGGTGCCCGGCGCCGGCGTCTCGTAGAAGAACGACGTGGGGCGAGTCTGGAACATCCAGGTCCACGCGTCGGACTGGTACGGGTGCGAGGTCGTCAGGGTGGTGTTGAACTCGTAGGCGTCCTGGTGATAGCGCAGCCAGTTGCGCAGCACCGGTGGCAGCCACTGCACGCCCTGCCCGGGGTTGAAGGAGTGCCACTGCCGGTGGTACCCGTTGTCGCCGAGGAACCAGCCGGCCCACGACGCCGTGTACGCG
>JBOFJB010000102.1:0-15742 GCA_051650465.1 Dermatophilaceae bacterium
GCGCAGCCGGCCTCGACGAGTGGGCCGCCGACAACCTGCTCACCTACCTGCGCGAGCAACGGGAGGCCACCGGCCACGTCCCGGACGACCGCACGATCGTCGTCGAGCGGTTCCGTGACGAACTCGGCGACTGGCGGGTCGCCATCCTCTCGCCGTTCGGCGCCCAGGTGCACGCGCCCTGGGCCCTGGCGGTCAGCGCCCGGCTGCGCGACCGGTTCGGGGTCGACGTGCAGGCGATGCACGGCGACGACGGCATCGTGCTGCGGCTGCCCGACGTCGAGCTCGACGAGGCCGACGGGGTCGGCGAGCGCGGGGTCGGGCGCGAGCTGCTCGACCTGGTCACCCTCGACCCCGACGACGTCAGCGCGCTGGTCACCGACGAGATCGGTGGGTCGGCCCTGTTCGCGTCGCGGTTTCGCGAGTGCGCCGCCCGGGCGCTGCTGCTGCCGCGCCGTCGCCCCGACCGGCGCCAGCCGCTGTGGCAGCAGCGGCAGCGCGCCTCGCAGCTGCTCGAGGTGGCCAGCCAGTACCCGCAGTTCCCGATCGTGCTCGAAACAGTCCGCGAGTGCGTCCAGGACGTATTCGACGTGCCGGGCCTGGTCGAACTCATGCGCGACATCCGCGCCCGCCGGGTCACCGTGGTCGACGTCGAGAGCCAGACACCGTCGCCGTTCGCGAAGTCGCTGCTGTTCGGCTACGTCGCACAGTTTCTTTACGAGGGCGACTCACCGCTGGCCGAGCGGCGGGCCGCCGCACTCGCGCTCGACCCGAGCCTGCTCGCCGAACTGCTCGGCACCTCCGAGGGGTTGGCCCTGCGTGACCTCCTGGACGCCGAGCAGATCGCCCGCACCGAGGCTGAACTCCAGCGGCTCACCCCTGAACGGGCTGGGCGCGACGCCGACGACGTGCTCGACCTGCTGCGCGTGCTCGGCCCACTCGCGGTAGACGCGGTCCTCGCCCGGTGCCGAGAAGGCACTGCCGGAACCGATGTCGAGACTTGGCTGGCCGGGCTCGAGGCCGCTCGGCAGGTCATCCCGGTACGGGTCGCCGGAGAGAACCGCTGGGCCGCGATCGACGACGCCGCCCGCCTGCGCGACGCCCTCGGCGCCTCGCTCCCGCCCGGGGTGCCGCACACCTTCCTCGAGCCGGTTCCCGACCCCCTCGGCGACCTCGTCGCGCGATACGCCCGCACCCACGCGCCGTTCCACGTCGCCGAGGTCGCCCGGTTCTACGGGCTCGGCCCAGCCGTCGTGCACACCGCACTCGCCCGGCTGGTCGCCACCGGGCGGCTCGTCGAGGGAGAACTGCTGCCCACCGGTGGCGGCACCACCGAGTTCTGCGACGCCGAGGTGCTGCGCCTGCTTCGGCGCCGATCGCTGGCCGCGCTGCGGGCCGAGGTCGAACCGGTCACGCCCACCGACCTCGCCCGCTTCGTGCAGGAGTGGCAAGGCGTCGGTGGCCGGGTGCGCGGGCGTGACGGGCTGCTCCGGGTGGTCGAACAGTTGAGCGGGGCGGTGCTGCCGGCGAGCGCGCTCGAGTCGCTCGTGCTGCCGACGCGGGTGGCCGGCTACTCCCCCGCCATCCTCGACGAGGTGCTCGCCAGCGGTGAGGTCCTCTGGTGCGGGCACGGTTCGCTTCCCGGCGACGACGGATGGGTATCGCTGCACCTGGCCGACTCCGCACACCTCACGCTGCCCGGCCCCGACCTCGAGCGGCCGCCGTCGCCGGGGAGTGTCGCCGTGCTCGACGCGCTCGCCGGCCGCGGGGCGCATTTCTTCCGCGGGCTGTCCGACCAGGTCGGCAGCACGGATGACGACGCGCTCGCCACGACACTCTGGGACCTCGTGTGGTCCGGCCGGGTCACCGGCGACACCTTCGCGCCCGTGCGGGCCCTGCTGTCCGGTGGCCGCACCGCGCACCGGCGCACCAGCACGGCACCGCGCCGAGCCCGCTATTCGGGGCGCCGTGGCCCGCTCGGCGCGCTCGGTGGGATGCCGGCCCGCCCGCCGATGCCGACGCGCTCCGGCCCGCCGCGGGTCACCGGCCGGTGGTCCCTGCTGCCGACCGCCGACCTCGACCCCACGATCCGGGCCGTTGCCGTCGCCGAACTGCTGCTCGACCGGCACGGCATCGTCACCCGCGGGGCAGTCGCCGCCGAGGACGTCAACGGCGGGTTCGCCGCTGTCTATCGGGTGCTCGGCCGGGCCGAGGAGGCCGGCCGGGTGCGCCGCGGGTACTTCGTCGAAGGGCTCGGCGCCTCCCAGTTCGGCACCACCGGTGCGGTCGACCGGCTCCGCGCCGGGTCGACCGACGCGAGCACCCGGAGCGCGTCCGGCGGCGGCGGTCGGGAGCCGGTACGTGCCGTCGTGCTGGCCGCGTCCGACCCAGCGAACCCGTTCGGCGCCGCCCTGCCGTGGCCCGACCGCTCCGTCGACCCTTCGACCGCCTCCGACCACACGAGACCCGCGCCATCACCCCGGTTTCCCGCGGACGGTGGCAGTCGCGCGGGAGACGACGGTGCGCCATCCGGCCGAGGTTCGTCCGAGGACACGTCGGGTGATCGGCGGCGTCGGCACCAGCCAGGACGCAAGGCGGGAGCGGTCGTCGTGGTGGTCGACGGCGCACTCGTGCTCTATGTCGAGCGGGGCGGTCGCACGCTGCTCACCTACTCCGACGAGCCCGCTGCGCTCGGCGCCGCCACCACCGCCCTCGCCGCGAGCGTGCGAGCCGGTCACCTCGGGCGGATCACGGTCGAGAAAGCCGACGGCGGGCAGGTGCTCGGCTCTGGCCACCCGGTAGTCGCAGCGCTGGAGGAGGCCGGTTTCCACCTCACCCCGCGGGGCCTGAGGATGCGCCGATGACGGCGCCCAGGGGTGGCCGTGCCCGAGGGTGACATCGTCCACCGCACCGCGGACCGCCTCGATCGCGCACTCCGCGATACCGAGGTGACCCGCGCCGAACTGCGCTGGCCGTCCGCCCCCGACGTCGACCTGCGTGGCTCGCGTACCCTCGCCGTGCTCGCCCGCGGGAAGCACCTGCTGCACCGCTTCGACACCGGATCCACCCTGCACACCCACCTGCGGATGGAAGGCCAGTGGCGCCTCGAGCACTGCGGCCCGCACGCCGAGCGGGTATGGCGACGCCGCGATCTCCGCGCCGGTATCGCCACCGCCGACTGGCTCGCCGCCGGGTTGCGGCTCGGCATGCTCGACCTCATACCTACCGCCGGTGAACGCGAGCTCGTCGGCCACCTCGGGCCCGACCTCCTCGGGCCCGACTGGGACGAAGACCGTGCCGTCGACAATCTCCTCGCACACGGCGGCCTCGTCGGCGACGCGCTGCTCGATCAGCGAACGCTCGCCGGTATCGGCACCTTCTGGGCCAGCGAAGTGCTGTTCCTCGAGCGCCTGCTCCCGTGGACACCGGCCCATGACATCGGCCCGGAACAACTGCGGGCTACCCTGCGCCGCGCCCAACGACTGATGGTGCGCTCGGTGCGTACGGGCTGGCAAGGCAGCACCGGGATCGACCGGGCCGGTGAGGAGGCGTACGTGCACGCGCGCTCCGGCCGGCCGTGCCGCCGGTGCGGGGACGTCATCCGCGTGGCGATGTCGGGACGACCGCCGCGCGAGCGCACGCTCTTCTCGTGCCCGACCTGTCAGCGCGGCCGGGCGCCCACCGACGACGGACGGCCGCAACGGCCGCTCGGCGCGGGGCCCGCTGGCCGCAGGACGAATGCCTACCGTGGCTCCCGACCGCGATAGCGACCGGCGCACTTTCCGCCGCAGGTCACGCCGCGGATGCCGAGACGTCGCCGGCGGCTGAGGAGGCGACCGGGAGCGCGACCGGCGCGGTGAGAGTCTCGACCTGCTCGACGCGCTGCCGCACCATCCCGAGCACGTCGGACAAAGTGATCCCCAGGCCGTCGCACACGGCGCACAGCAACTCCGAGGACGCCTCTTTGGTGCCGCGTTCGAGTTCACTGAGGTAGCCGAGGGAGACCGACGCGCTGGCGGCGACGTCCCGCAAGGTGCGGCCCTGGTCCTGGCGGGCCTCTCGCAGAACCTCGCCGAGTTCGGTGCGGAGCAGGATCACGGCGCCTCCTCGTGTGGCACGTCAGTGAGATCGATGTCGGGACCACGGTACCCCGGCGCCCCACGGCACGGACGATGCTTGCGCACCTCACCAGCGACCAGCGCCAACGCTGCGGCGACGCCGGCGTGGCGCACGGCATCTCGACCTCCGGAGAACGCGTACTGTTCCGTGGCCGCTCCCCAGGGCCCAGCGACACCGATGACGACCGTCCCGGCCTGATGGCCGTCGGCCGGGCCCGGGCCCGCCACACCGGTGGTCGACACCCCGACGTCCGCACCGATCGCGGCGCGCACGCCGGAGGCCATCGCGGCGGCGACGTCGCGGGTCACCGGGCCGGTTCGGGCGAGCAGGCCCGCGTCGACCCCGAGGAGCCCGGACTTGACCTGGGTCGCGTAGGCGACCACGCCACCGCGAACCACCGCTGACGCACCCGGCACCGCGGTGAGTGCGGCACACACCGAACCGCCGGTGAACGACTCCGCGGTGGCGACCGTCAGATCGGCTCGACCCAAGGCCGCCACCACCTCACCCGCCTCCGCAGCAGCGCCACTCGACGCACCCTCCGCCGCAGCCACCTCGTCCGCTGCAGCCACCGCCGATGGTGTCGAGGCGCCCGCCGATGCCGGCACCTCACCTGGCGCGCCATCCGGGGAGACCCGATCGGTCGATGCAACCTCGGGCGAGACGGCGGCCTCACGGCGTGTCACGGCGCACCCGGAGTCGGTGAGCCGGCCGAGCGGGCCGCCCGCGCGGCGCGCTTGCGCTCGGCACGGGCGCTCGTCCGGCGCAGACGCAACGCCTGGACGACGTAGTCAGCGCCGGTGACCACCGTGACGGCGACTGCCGCTCCCAACGTCGACCAGGCCACCGCGTCCCACAGGCCAGGCGCGGGTAGCACCCAGCGCGGCCAGATGACGAGGCTGATACCCAGCGACTGGAGCAGAGTCTTCACCTTGCCACCGCGGCCTGCCGCGATAACCCCGTGGCGGATGACCCAGAACCGCACGGCGGTGACGGCCCACTCGCGGACGAGCACGACGACGGTGACCCACCACCACAGCACCCCCGTCATCGAGAGGCCGACGAGGGCCGTGGTGACCAGTGCCTTGTCGGCGATCGGATCGGCGACCTTGCCAAAGTCGGTGACCAGCCCTCGGCGGCGCGCGAGCTCGCCGTCGACCCGGTCGGTGACCATCGCCACGGCAAACACGACGAACGCGCCCCAGCGGTACACCGGGTCGCGACCGCCCTCGACGAGCAACAGCCATCCGAAGACCGGCACGAGGAGCAGCCGGAACCCGGTGACGTAGTTGGCGATGTTCCACGCGCTGGCGGTGGCCGGTGACACCGTCGGGCAGGCCGGGCCGGTCTCTGGACGGTGCTGGTCAGCGGCGCGACCCGCAGCGAGCGAGCCGCTCAGCCCTCTCCGGCGAGACGGCTCGGCCCCGTTCACGGAGCGGCCTCCGGCACGAGGTCGGCACCGGCCGCATCGGCGGAGTCGGCGCCGACTCCGCCGCCGGTGGCGGCGGAGCCAACGACGGAATCTGCATCAGCAACATGGGCAGTTTCCAGGCTGTCGACCACATCGGCAGCGACAACGTCGACGACGAGGTCGACCCCGATGGTGTCGACGACGACACCGGTGACGAACGACCCGGCCGGTGGCGGTGCCGCGGATACCGGCGCCCGGAGCAGACAGACCCCGTCGACATCCGGGCCTTGATGGTCGGCCCGCCCGACGGCGAGCGCGGCGTCATCGTCGTCGACGCCCTCGACGAGGACGACGACTCGCTCCCCGACCCGGTCCCGCGCGCGCTCCGCGGTGAGTTCTTCGACGAGCGTCGTCATCCGCTCGACCCGCTCCGCGACGACGTGCTCGGGCAGGTGACCGTCGAGACCCTCGGCCTCGGTGCCGTCCTCGTCGGAGTAGCCGAACACGCCGACGACATCGAGCCGGGCGCCGACGAGGAACCGCTCCAGTTCGGCCACGTCATCATCGGTCTCACCGGGGAACCCGACGATGACGTTGCTGCGGATGCCGGCCAGCGGCTCCCGCTCACGCACCCGGCCGATCAGGTCGAGAAACGCTTCGGTGCCGCCGAACCGGCGCATTCGCCGTAGGACCGCAGGCGCGGCGTGCTGGAAGGACAGGTCGTACCACGGCGAGACACCGGGCGTGTCGGCCATCGTCTCGAGCAGACCGGGGCGGACTTCGGCCGGCTGGAGATAACAGACCCGGACCCGTTCGATTCCGTCGACCGCGGCGATCTCGGGCAGTAACGACTCGAGCAGCCGGATGTCGCCGAGGTCTTTGCCGTACGAGGTCGAGTTCTCACTCACCAGGACGAGTTCGCGCACCCCGGCCGCGGCGAGCCAACGCGCCTCGGCGAGAACGTCGCCCGGGCGCCGGGACACGAAGGACCCCCGGAACGACGGGATGGCGCAGAACGCGCACCGCCGGTCACAGCCGCTGGCGATCTTCAGCGGCGCCCAGGGCCGACCGTCGAGCCGAGCCCGCACCGGTGCACCAGATCTGTGGCCGGGCAGCGCGACCGTGGCGGCGGCATCCACTCGCTCGACCGGGGTGAGCGGCAACAGGCGACGCCGGTCGGCCGGAACATGGGATGCCGGCCGCTCCCCGGCGAGGATGCCACCCAGATGGCCGGACAGCTCGGCGTACGAGTCGAAACCGAGCACCGCGTCGGCCTCGGGCAGCTCGGCGGCGAGGGTCTGCCCATAACGCTCGGCGAGGCACCCCACGGCGACGACGGCTCGGGTGCGCGCGGTGCCTTTGAGGTCGGCGGCCTCGAGCACGGCGTCGACCGAGTCCTTCTTCGCCTGCTCGACGAAGCCGCAGGTGTTGACGAGCGCCACGTCGGCATCGGCAGCGTCGTCGACCAGGGACCAGCCGTCGGCAGCGAGGCGGCCGGCAAGTTCCTCGGAGTCGACCTCGTTGCGCGTGCACCCGAGTGTCACGAGGGCGACGCGGCCACGGCTCGACGAGGTCATACGTTCAACTGTAGTTGCGCGCGACGGGTGGCTACCGCCGTGGATGGCGCCAGCGACCGCCGGTCGGCTGCTCGTGGGCGCCGGGCCGGTGCTGGTCACCTACTGGCGCGAACGGGTGACGGTGAGCGCCACGAGCCGGGAGATCACCATCGCGACGTACATGACTCCGCCGAGCTGCTCGACCGTGGTGATCGAGCGCGCGTGCGGGCGGATGGCGGTCACGTCGGACAGCCCGACACTGGTGAGGTTCGCCCCAGAGAAATAGAGCAACTCGGAGAGAGTGCGCTGGCCTGGCCCCTCGAATGAGGTGAACGATGCCGGCCACATCTCCTGGACGCCGAGGAAGATGTAAGCGAACGCGAAAACCAGCACGGTGAAGCAGGCGGCCACGGCGAACAACTCGTCGGCGGTGACCCAGGAGTCCTCGAACATGTACGCGATGAGGGCGTACGCGGTGTAGAGGTAGAAGGCCGCCAACGCGAGGTGGGCGGCAGCGAGCACGGCGGTGCTATCAGTGAAGAAACTCCACAACTCGAACATCGCGGCGGGCGCGGCGAGCAGCAGCGACAGCCAGGTGAGCGCGGGCGAACTACGCACGGTGAACACTGCGGTGACCAATGCGGCGAGACTGAGCAAGGTGGTGACGATCCGGCCCCACGCGGCATCCTCGAGGAACGGCAACGCGAGAATGAGCACGACCTGCACCAAGAGCAGGAACGCCGACGGCTGGCGGCGTGCCACCGCCCGCCAGCGGGCCGTCCGCGACGGTGGCCGCTGCAGGTCCTCCCAGGTGCTGGTCATCGCACCCCGGCGCTGGTCGCGACCCCGGTGCCCGTCATGGCGCCACTGTAGGGCGGCGACTCATCGCCGGCCGGTGAGTTGCCAGGCGTCCTCACCTGGGTCGTCGGGGTCGTCATCGGTGCCGTTCGACGCCGCGTCATGGCTCGAGTCAGCGGCCAGCACGTCACCGCGGTAGCGGTCGGTCGGCACCTCGGAGGCGCCGGTGGCGGACAGGTGCGGCTGCGCCCCGCGGTGCGGCCCGGCTGGGCGCTCATCGTGGCCGGGCACGTCCTCCTCGGTGGTGCGCCCATCGGCGGCGGCGCCTTCGGAGGTGGCGCCCGCGGGGACGTGCCCCCGCGCAGCATCCTCGCCGGGATCACCGCCGGGCAGATCTTTGCCAGGCTCGTCGTCGGGCACGTCCTCGCCGCGGAGCAGCGCCAGCGTCGTCGGCAGATCGTCGGGCCGGACCAGCACGTCCCGTGCCTTGGAACCCTCGGAAGGCCCGACCACCCCGCGCGACTCGAGCAGGTCCATCATCCGGCCGGCCTTGGCGAACCCGACCCGCAGTTTGCGCTGCAGCATCGAGGTCGACCCGAACTGGGTGGTCACCACGAGTTCGGTGGCCTGGAGCAGCAGATCGAGGTCGTCGCCGATGTCGTCCTCGACCTGCTTCTTCGCCTGGACCACGGTGACGTCGTCGCGATAGGTTGGGGTCAGTTGCCCGGTGACGTGCCCGACGACGACGGCGATCTCGGATTCGGTAACCCACGCCCCCTGGACCCGCATCGGCTTGCTGGTACCCATCGGCAGGAACAGCGCATCACCCTGGCCGATGAGTTTCTCCGCGCCTGGCTGGTCCAGCACGACGCGGCTGTCGGCGAGCGAGGAGGTGGCGAACGCCATCCGTGACGGGACGTTCGCCTTGATCAGCCCCGTGACGACGTCGACCGACGGCCGTTGCGTCGCGAGTACGAGGTGGATGCCGGCCGCCCGGGCCAACTGGGTGATCCGGACGACCGACTCCTCGACATCGCGCGGAGCGACCATCATCAGGTCGGCCAACTCGTCGACGACGACGAGCAGGTACGGGTACGGCGCGATCACCCGCTCGGACCCGGGCAGTGGGGTCACCGTGCCGGCGCGGACCGCCGTGTTGAAGTCGTCGACGTGCTTGAAGCCGAAGGCGGCGAGGTCGTCGTAGCGGGTGTCCATCTCGCGCACGACCCACTGCAGCGCCTCAGCGGCCTTTTTCGGGCTGGTGATGATCGGGGTGATGAGGTGCGGAACGCCCTCGTAGGCGGTGAGTTCGACCCGCTTGGGGTCGACGAGCACCATCCGCACTTCGTCCGGGGTGGATCGCATGAGCACCGAGGTGATCATCGAGTTGACGAAACTCGACTTGCCCGACCCGGTGGCGCCGGCGACGAGCAGGTGCGGCATCTTGGCGAGGTTGGCGATGACGTAGCCGCCCTCGACGTCCTTGCCGACGCCCATGACCATCGGATGCTGGGTGTCGCGGGCGACCTGGCTGCGCAGCACGTCGCCGAGGCTGACCTTCTCGCGGTCGGTGTTGGGGATCTCGATGCCGATCGCCGACTTGCCCGGGATCGGCGAGAGGATGCGCACGTCGGCGCTGGCGACCGCGTAGGCGATGTTCTTGCTCAGCGCGGTGACCCGTTCGACCTTGATGCCGGGCCCGAGTTCGACCTCGTAGCGGGTCACCGTGGGGCCGCGGGTGAAGCCGGTGACCTGGGCGTCGATCTCGAACTGGTCGAGCACCTCGGTGAGGGATGCGACCACACGATCGTTGGCGGCGCTGCGGCTGCGGTGCGGGCTGCCCGGTTCGAGTACCGCGGCGTCGGGGAGGGTGTAGGTGACGTCGCCGGCGAGCGAGAGCTGTTCGACCCGTTGCGGCAGCGGCGTGGTGGGCGGCGGTTCGAGCGTGCTGGTGGCGTCCGCGCCGCCGCGGGTCCCCGGCCTGGGCTGGTCGCCCCGGCCCGGCCCGGCGGTGGCCGCGCGTGCCGGCTCCCCGGATGCTGGGCCCGAGCCCTCGATGGCCGGCCGCTTCTGCCCGGGCCGTAGCCGGCGCCCGGTCCGTGGGTCGACCACGGCGGCCTGCTCGAACGCCTCACTGTCGGTGACCGGAACGGCTGGGTTGCTCGAGCCCGCGGCGTCGGCGGCAGTCGCGCGGCGCCGAGCACGGCGCGGCCGGTCGGCGAGCAGCGCGTCATCCTCGTGGTCGTTCATGGTGCGCCCGGTGAGCGCGGCCACCGCTGCACGGACCCGGCCGGGCACCTGGTGCAGCGGGGTGGCGGACAACACGAGGAACCCATACACGCCGAGCATCACCAGCAGCGGCACCGCCCCCCAGACCGACACCGCGGCCTCGAGCGGGCTCGAGGCGAGGAAGCCGATGATGCCGCCCGCGGCGCGCATGCCCCCGGCACCGTTGGGCGGGAGCGGGATTCCTGCGGCGACGTGCACGAGCCCGCACGCCGAGAACGCCAGCGCCGTGGTCCCGACCACCATGCGCGAGTCCCCGGCCTCCTCCTGGGGCGCCCGCCAGACGCGGATACCGGCGAGCAGCAGGACGATCGGGACGGCGTAGGCGACGGTACCGAACGTGCCGGCCATGACGGCGTGCACGATGACGCCGACGGCGCCCGGCATCCCCCACCACTCGCGGGCGGCGACGACGACCGCGAACGCGACCAGCAGCAGTCCGAGCCCGTCGCGGCGGTGCTCGGGCTGCAGGTCGCGCCCGGTGTCGCCGACCTTGCGGGCGACTGCTCCGGTGGCGTGGGCCAGCCCCATCCAGGTGGACTGCGCGGCACGCAGCGGCAGCGGCAGGCCGCCACCTCGGGTGCGTCCGCCGCCACGCCCCTTCGAGCCGGTTCGGGGTCGCCGGTTCCCGGGCCGGGTGCTCGACCCGCCTCCGCGCGCAGCCGTTGACGTCCGTGTCGCCATAGGCGCAGGCTACGCGACAGGCCCCACAAACCCCTCGTGTCACACGCGCTACCAGGGCGCCGGATGTCGCGGCTCGTCTCGGGTGGCCCGGCTCACCCGGGTGCCCGGAGAGGGCCGGGGTGCGAGGCGAGGCAGCGAGAGCCCGGCTTGTCCACAGCCGCGCATCCTGGGTTCCCTGGGCGACCCAACGATGACTACGGTCGTCTCCGATGACTGACGCGACCACCGGCCCAGACCAGCCGCCACGCCCGAACACGGACAACGTCCCGAGGCCCCGTCGGCAACTCTTCGAACCGGATCCGGTGCCGGCGCAGCCCACCACACCGGCGCAGCCCACCGCCCCGCTGCCTCGCAGTGCGTCGTCATCGTCCGCGACGCCGCCACCGCCGGTTCCACCATCACCGGCCGTTCCACCACCACCTTCGCCGTCGGCGCCACCGCCCCCCACGTCCCCGTTCACGCCCACGCCGTCACCGTCGCCGTCGCCGTCGCCGTCGCCGTCGGCAGCGAAACCGGAGACCGGCCCGTGGACGCCCGGCATCCCCGACCCGCGCCGTCATCCCCGACGGCGGCTGCCCTGGCGCTCCCGGGCGCTGCTCGCGGTGGCCGTGGTCACCGCCCTGGTGATGGTCGGATTCGGAGTGACGCGCCTGGTCGACACGATGTCGTCGGCAGCGGAGGTCGACGGCGAGCCGATCGGTAACGCGCAGCAGATGCTCGACGACCTCACCCCGCAGTTTCGCGGGATCGCCGAGCGGGACGGCGCCCCGCTCCCCGAGGGCGCGGGCTGCTGGTTCGCACCGGCCGACACCGACACCACCGCACCGGGGCTCGACCCCGGCCCGCGGGTCGCGTGCGGCCCGGTCCGGCTGGGCATCGCCGGCGACGACGAGGTGTGGCTGGTGAACGAGCCGTCGTACTCTCCGGGACCGCCGGTGCGTGGCGAGGTGGGCGAACTCGACGAGGTGGCCGCGCTCGACGCCGACACGCTGACCCGGCCAGACGGCGCCAGCCCGCCTTCGGCCTCCCCCGCCATCGGCACCGATGGAGTGCGGAGCGAGGAGGGGCAACTGGTCACCAACGCCGAGGACTACCTCACCGCAGCCGACACCGCATTCACCACGGTCGCCGGCTCCGGCGCGATGTCCATCGTCGAGTCCAGCCGGTGCTACCTGGGCGTGCGGGAGGTGAATCGCCCGGGCGGCACGATTCGGCAGAGCACCGGCTCGACCTGGTGCGGTCCGGCCCGCACCGAGGATGCCGCACCCGGGACGACGTGGGTCGAATACGGGCTGAACCTGTCGCAGCCATCCGGGGTGGGCTCGCTCACCTCGGCCACCGCGGACGAGCCCGAGATCGGCGGCGATGATGTCGATGTCGACCTCTCAGCGCTGCCGCCGGGCGAGCAGCTGTGGCGCCCGGACGGCGCGGCGCCCGACCCGTCAGCGGGTGACGCGATTCCACCTCCTCCCAGCCCGGGTGCGACCGATACGCCGACCGCACCGGGCGACCCGGCAGCGCCGACGACGCCCAGCACCCCCGGCGCATCGCCGGCACCAGGCGCCCCCTCACCGGGCACGCCGCAGACGCCGGGTACCCCGGGAACCCCGCCGACACCAGGCACACCACCGACCACGGGCACACCGGAAGCGCCGACCGAGCCGGGCACGCCGGCACCGACCGGGAGCGTGGTGACCCCGACGGCGCCGGGGACCCCGTCCATTCCGGTCGGCCCTGACCCCGAACCGACCGCGACACCACCACCGGACGATTCGGACCCCACGCCGGAGCCACCCGCTCCCGTGGTCGCGACCGCGCCAGCACCGGGGCGCCGCGGGTGAGTATCGAGACGGGGGGCGGCCACCGCATGCCCGAACGCAGCCCAGGCCGGTCGAGAACGGGAGCGGCGGTGTCTGGTGCGGTGTTCTTCGCCTCCGGGGCGGCGCTGGTGGCGTATGTCGTCACCGGGGCGCCGCTGCCGCTGGTGCTCGGCACGCTCATCGTGGCCGGCGCGGCAGCACTGGCGCTGACCGTATGGCCGGATGACGCCGCGCGCCGCGCGTGGCTGGCCCGGGTCCAGGTGGGGGTGCCGGTAGGGCTGGTGGCGACCGGCGCATACGACATCAGCCGGTACCTCCTGGTGCAGGGGGCTGGCTTCGCGGCATCCCCGTTCGCGGCGTTCCCGTTGTTCGGGCAGGCGCTGCTGCCCGATGTCGGTGGCGGCGCAGCGCACGCCGTCGCCGGGGTGGCCTTCCACCTCGTGAATGGCACCGCGTTCGGGTGCGCGTACGCGGTGTGGTTCGGCCATCGGCGGTGGTGGTGGGGTATCGGCTTCGCGCTCGCGTTGGAGGCGTTCATGTTGGCGATCTACCCGGGCTGGCTCGACATCCGCTCGCTGCGGGAGTTCACCACGATGTCGGTGGCGGGCCATCTGGTGTACGGGTCCGTGCTGGGGCTCGGCACCCGGTGGTGGCTGGGCCGGAGTGAGCGGAGAGGTGCGCGATGAGTGCGGCGGTGACTGCCAGTGACCGGCTGTGGGTGCAGGGGCCACGATGGCTCGCGACCCGGGTGCCGCCGCTGCGCGGTGTCGCCGGTGACGGGCATGTCGTCACCACCGTGCCGGCGGTGGGTATCGCGCTGCCGGTGGTGGCGGTGCTGCTCGGGCTGCTGCCTGGCCTGGCCCGGCTCGGGTACGA
This sequence comes from Dermatophilaceae bacterium, assembly GCA_051650465.1. Taxonomy (GTDB): domain Bacteria; phylum Actinomycetota; class Actinomycetes; order Actinomycetales; family Dermatophilaceae; genus JBOFLG01. The sequence goes on from JBOFJB010000102.1 coordinate 13,548, forward strand.
GGACGTGTTCACCGAGTCGCTGCTGCTGATCTGCGTGTGGGTGGCGCTCGGGTGTTTCTCCACCCAGTTGGGCGCGCTCGCACTGGCCGGGTTCGTCATCGGCGACTCGGTGTCGACCCGCCCTGCTCTTGAGTACGGCGAAGGGTTGGGCGGTGGCCAGTGGCTCGGCAGCGACCCGTGGTTCAGCGGCCCGTTGGGCGAGGGTTGGTTGGGGCATCTCGTGCATATCCGGCTGCCGTTGCTGGTCACCTACTTGTTGTTGGCGACGGTGGTGGTGGTGCTGCCGCGGGCGATTCGGGGCGCGGTGGCCACGGTCGGCCGGGGGCGCCGGATGCCGCCCCCGCTGGCCTGGGTGCTCGCCAGCGGCCTCGTCGTCGTCATCACCTGGCTCGCGGTGAGTGCCTGGACCGCGGGTGCGCCGACGCTGGCGAGGCCGGTGTTCACCTGGCGGTCCTCCGGTGGTGAGCCGACCGTCGAGGCGATGCAGCCATTGCAGGAGAACGGGGAGTGGGTGGTGGCCGCGGCGCTGGTCGGGGTGCTGCTGCGGCAGGCGTGGATCGGCGCGGCGATGTTCTCCGATGACGTCCGGGCCCGGCTGGCCGCGGCCGAGGCCGCCGGGTCGGCTGACGCGTCGGATGCCGTGCCGCGCACGCCGCGCCGGCCGCGCCCGTTGCCGGCGGCGTTGGGCACCGCCACGGTCGCGACGTTGACCCTGGCCGGCATCCTCGAGTCGCCGGTGATGTGGGTGGTGGCGTTCACGGTGTTCGTCGCGGTGCGCTGGCTCCGATTCGAGCACTCGTGGTTCCCGGCGCTGGAGACCTGGCGGCGGGTGGTCTCGATGGCGCCTGCGTGGGCTCGGCTGATCGGGTTGTGGCTGCTGTCTCGCCTCGTCGGTAGCGGCGTCGACAGCACCTTGGTCGACAGTTACACCGCGCTGGCGGTGGTGGTGCTGCTCAGCGTCGTCGTGGTGTTCGTCATCTTCCCGGGCGAGCCGAGCCACCCGGATGACGAAAACCCGAGCACGCCAGGCGGGTCCGCGCCACCAGACGGTCCAGCACCATCGGGCGAGGCGGCATCATCGGATGGCGCGGCGCAGCCGAGCGGGCCAGAACTGTCGGGCGGGGCGGCGCGGCCGGCCGGTGATGGTGCGACGACCCGCCCGGTCACCGACCCGCGACGGGTGGAACACCGCTGGGGTGGCGCGCCGGCGCGGGTCCAGTGGACCCGGCTGGTGCCGCGCTGGCTCGGGCTCGGATTGGGCGCCGCAGCGGTGGGTTCATGGTGGTCGGTGGCCACGGCGCCGCCCGCGGCCGCGGACAACTGCTCGGTGTTCACCGACTGCTTCGGCGTGGCGAACTCGGCGGCTGAGGCCGCGTTCGGGCTGTCGCTGCTGGCAGTGCTGTCGTTGGTGCTGGACTTCGTGCCGTTCGTCGGCACCGCGAAGGGCGTCATCGAGGCCGGCACCGGCCGCGACCTGCTCACCGGGGAGGAGTTGGCGCCGTGGGAGCGGGCGCTCGGCATCCTGCCCTTGGTCGGCGGCCTGACCGCGCTGAAGTACGCCGACGACATCGCCGGGTTCGGGCGCCACGGGGACGACCTCGGGCACCGAGGTGATGACATCGCCTCCGCGGGAACGCATCTGGATGACGTGCCGGGCCCGCCGAGGTTCGATGTCGGCCACACCTGGGCGCTGCCGGCCGAGCACCGCGGCCTCGTCACCCAGTACGACGCCGCCGGTAGTGCGGCACGCCGCGGCCTCGCCGAGCAGCTCGGGCTGCGCGGCGGGGAGCACTACCTCTCGCAGAGCACCGGGCGGGCGATCACCTCGATCCGCCCGGTCACCGACGCCGACGTCGCACCGTTGGTCGACCTCGCCCAGGCCGGGCAGCCCTGGCCGCACGCGATCGCCTATCCGGGGTCGCGGGCGACGAACCTCGTCTACTACGACGGGGAGAAACTCACCATCATCGAGGCCAAAGGTGGCGGCGCCGGCTACGGCGACCGCTTCGCCCGCTTCGTCGACGATGACGATGTCGTCAACGGCCGGATCAGCCAGACCCACCCGGGGTACCCCCGCGACGTCGCCTACGACATGCGCAAGTCCCAACTGACCGACGGCCGTAACGCCCTCGGCAACTTCATCGAGCAGATGTACCAGAACAAGACGGTGGAGTACGTCGGGGTCCGCACCGGCG
>JBOFJB010000103.1:0-1994 GCA_051650465.1 Dermatophilaceae bacterium
CCCAGTCGTGGCCGCCGAGGTTGAGCATCGGTTCGACCGTGAACGTCATCCCCGGTTCGATCATCGTGGCGTACCGGGGTGCCGCGTCGTAGTGCGGCACGATGAGGCCGCTGTGGAACGCGGTGCCGATGCCGTGCCCAGTGAAGTCACGGACGACGCCGTAGCCGAAGCGCTGCGCGTAGGACTCGATGACCCGCCCGATGACGTTGATCTCGCGGCCGGGCCGGGCGGCCCGAATGCCGCGCAGCATCGCCTCACGGGTGCGCTCGACGAGCAGGCGCGACTCGTCGTCGACGTCGCCGACGAGGTAGGTGGCATCGGTGTCGCCGTGGACGCCGCCGAGGTATGCGGTGATGTCGATGTTGACGATGTCGCCGTCCTCGAGCGGGCGGTCATCGGGGATGCCGTGGCAGACCACCTCGTTCACGCTGGTGCACAGTGACTTCGGAAAGCCCCGGTAGCCGAGGGTCGACGGGTAGGCGCCATGGTCGAGGAGATACTCGTGGCCGACGCGGTCGATCTCCTCGGTGGTGACCCCGGGCGTGATGACGGCGGCAGCCGCGGCCAGCGCGTTCGCGGCCAATCGGCCGGCCACCCGCATCCGCTCGATGGTGTCGGCGTCCTTGACTTCGGGCCCGGTGAAGGGCGCGGGAGCGGGGCGGCCGACATACTCGGGGCGAGCGATCCGCTCCGGAACCGGGCGCCGGGGTGAGACCGTGCCGGGTGCCACGCTTGCATACGTCAGGGGCATGCGGTGGAGTGTAGGCACACCATGGTCCGCCGGTCCCGGCGCGTGAGAGAGGTCCCGATGCCTTACTGGTTCAACGTTGACGCAGGCGTCGTCGAGACGGACGACACCCGCAGCCGCGACGCGAAGGTCATGGGTCCGTACGACACCGAGGACGCCGCGTCCCGGGCGCTGGAGACGGCTCGCGCGAAGACCGAGCGGTGGGATGACGAGGATCGCGCCTGGGAGTCCGGCGACGGGTCGGATCAGCGGCGCCGGTAGATGTCGCGGCGGTGTCCGACCGCAACGACGAGGACGACCAGCACGTCGTCCCGGATGTCGTAGACGACGCGGTAGTCGCCGGTCCGCACCCGCCACTCGCCCGCGCCGCCCACCAACTGCGAGGCGCCGCGCGGTCGTGGGTTCTCGCGGAGCAGTTCGATCGCGGCTTGTACCCGGCGGCGAGCCGGAGTATCGAGTTTTCCCAACTGCCGGGTCGCTGTTGGAGCGATATCGACCCGGTAGGTCACGCGAGACCGAGGTCGGCCTTGACCTGCTCCCAAGGGATGGCGCTCGCGCCGTCGGCGATCTCCTGCCGGGCTGCGGCGGCGGCCTCGATGTCGGCGAGGTCCTCGGCGGCGGCTACGAGGCGCTCCAGGTCGTCGGCATCGATGACTGCGGCCACCCGCTGACCGCGGCGGGTGAGGTACACCGGCGCATGGTGCACACGCGCGGCATCCACGACATCGGCCAGGCGTGCCCGGGCGTTGCTCACGGTCATCTCACTCATGAGGGCACCGTAGCGCGAATATTGCGCTTTTGTACAACACGACTAGTCGGACCGGCGGCGGTGGACTGAGACGGCGTAATCGCCTCCGGGGAGAAAGGGGTCCCGCGCCCACGTGGCGTAGCGAGTGATGTACGCGAGCCCGGTGGCGTCGGCGAGGCGGTCGTAGCGGAGGAGGTCGACCGGTGCCGCGCCCTCGGGGAGGTCGGCGCCAAGCCGGAAGCCGGCCACGAGGTGGCCGCCCGGTGCGAGGTGCGCGGCCAGCCGCGACAGCACGACCCCGAGTGTGCCGTCGGTCAGGTAGTTGACGACGTTTCCTGCCATGAGGGCAACCTGGAACTCCTGGTCGGTGCGCAGGTCGAGCGTGGCCAGGTCGGCGACGAGGAACCGGGTGCGCACGTCCTCCCGGGCGAGGGCGACCAGGTCGGGGTCGGCATCCACCCCGGTGGCGTGGTGGCCGAGCCGGGTGAGTTCGCTGGC
>JBOFJB010000104.1:0-7465 GCA_051650465.1 Dermatophilaceae bacterium
TTCCCTGGCCGAGGGTGAAACCTGGTGGGACTCCCGGGTGTGTAACAAGTGTGACAACGTACTCATCTCCCGACCACGTCATCGACGCAGACCGCGAACGCGGCGGTCCCGTCCCGTCGGCTGCGGCCACTGATCTGAGCCACGCCCAGTCCACAGATCCCCTCCGCATCGATTCTGCCCAGTCGGCAGGTCGACCATCATCGGTGAATCGCCGCCGTTCGTTCCGCGTCGCCGCCGGTGCGCTCGGGACACTTGCGCTGGCCGGCGTGTCCGGTTGCCAGAACGGGGGGTTGAAGAACGTGGCCGGCTCGCCGTCGTCCACGCCGTCCTCGTCCGGTTCGGCCACCCCCTCCGCCTCGGCCGCACCCACGGCTAAGCCAGCCCCAGCCGCCCCGCCGGCGAAGGGCGATGTCGTGCCTCCGGTCGGCCTGCTCGCGCGCCGCGCTACCTACGGCCTGGTCTCCGGCCTGGAGGCGGAGATCGAGAAGGCCGGGGCGCTGAAGTGGCTGGACATGCAGCTCGACCCGGATTCGATTGACGACCCCAACGGTGAGAAGGTCGACGCGCAGTTCCGGAACGCCACCTTGACCTTTGCCCAGCTCGGCATCGGCAACAACAAGGCCCAGGTCAGCCGTCAGATCCAAGAGCGGGCTTTCGGTCGCAGCGTGTGGTCGAGCCGCCAGTTGCATGAGGTGATCGTCGACTTCTGGTCGAACCACCTCAACGTTCCTGCGGACGACGACAAAGCCGTGATCATGAGCCGGCCCGAGTATGACAAAGTCATCCGCGCCGGGGCCCTGGGCAAGTTCCGCGACCTGCTCAGCACGTCCGGCAAGAGCCCAGCCATGGTGAAGTACCTCGACCTCGAGGCCTCGAGGAAGGGCTCGCCGAACGAGAACTACGCCCGAGAGGTGATGGAACTCCACACCGTCGGGGTTGGGGAGTTCAGCGAAGAGGACGTCAAGCAGTTGTCACTGCTCCTCACCGGCTGGTACGTCGACGACGACAAGAAGGTGAAGTTCAACGCGGAGAATCACCATGAAGGCCCGGTCAAGGTCATGGGCCGTACCTTCGACAACCCGGACGCCAAGTCCGGGCCGGAGATGTGGGACCAGTTGATCGACTTCCTGGTCACCCGCCCGTCGACAGCGACCCGCATCGCTCAGAAGTTGGCGATGCGCTTCGTCAGCGACACTCCGTCCGACGCGCTGGTGGCCCGGCTGGCCAAGGTCTACCTCGACGGAGACACGGCGATCGCTCCGGTGGTGCGGTCGTTGTTCACCTCGCAGGAGTTCGCCGACTCTGCCGGGAAGAAGGTAAAGCGACCTGCCGAGCTCCTGGCCTCGCATATGCGGGTCATGACGGCGCCATCCGGTCCGCCGCAGAACCTGGACAAGGCGCTGCGTTCGACCCTTGACTCCCTGACCGCTCACCTGCCCCTCGTCGCGGCGACCCCGGAGGGTTACGCGGACGTCGCAAGCGCATGGCAGTCCCCCGGCGTCGCGCTGGGCCTGTTCAACTACGCCTGCGAACTGGCTCGCGGCGCGTCGAAGTTCTACGACGCGACTGGGACCGATGCGATCGTCAAGGCAGGAGGGAACACCTTCGCCAGCGTCACCGACGCCGCTGCCGAGGTCATCCTGCAGCGACCGGCCAACGCCCAGGAGAAGGCCGGCGCCGCGACGCTGTTCAAGGCGTCCTCCTTGTCGGAGCCCTTGCAGGGCGAGGACGACCTTCGGACGGCCGCCCAACTCGCCGCCGTTCTCATGCTCAACTCCGCCGACCACCTGCTGCGCTGACGCGTACGACTCAGAGGATGATGATGACAACTCCGACAACAGACAGCCAGGACCAGTCCTGTGCGTGCCCGGAAGGCCGACGGGCGCTCTCCCGCCGTGGTTTTCTCGCTCTCAGTGCCGCCGGTGTGGCCACCGCGACCACCGTCAGTGGTGCGCGGGTGTCCTTCGCTGCGTCGCCCGCTGCCGGGTCCACCGTGGGCAAAGCCCCCGGTGTCCTCGTGGTGGTGAGCCTCCGAGGTGGGATGGACGGCCTCAGTGCGGTCGTGCCATCCGGCGACCCGGGCTACTACGCTGCGCGCCCCTCGATCGGGGTCCCGGCAAGCAGACTGAAGAAGGTCGACTCGATGTTTGGGCTCCATCCTGCGATGGAGCCGCTGTACAAGTTGTGGGACAGCCGCAAGATGGCGGCCGTGCAGGCTGTGGGTCAGCCGACTGCCAACGGCTCGCACTTCGCGGCCATGGATGCGCTGGAGCGGGCCGACCCGGGTTCGGCACTGCGTACTGGGTGGCTCGACCGCTATGTCGGCGTACGGGACACCGGCGACACCTTCAGCGCGGTCAACGTCGGTGGCGGTGCGCTGCCGAAGATGATGCTCGGCAGCAGCGCCGAGTTCGGCATGGGCTCGTTGAACGACGTACGCCTGAACTTCGATGAGAAGGTCGTCCCGCTCGCCGGGTGGCGCAGTGCGATGGAGACGTTGCACAAGGGCACCACGAACCCATTGGCGACCTCGTCGGTGCGGACCGGGCTCGGTGCCATCGATGAGACCAAGGGCGTTCCCGGTCCGGGCCAGAACTACCCCGGCTCCTCTCTCGGCAACGCGCTGAAGGATGTCGCCCGCCTCATCAAGGCGGACATCGGCGTCAACGCGGCCACCGTTGACGACGGCCAATGGGACATGCACCGTGCGCTCGGGCCCTCCGACCGCGGGTGGATGTACGACAACCTCACCGACCTGTCCAGCGCCCTCGCCGCATTCGCCGCCGACCTCGGCGACGACCTGGACCGCGTCACGGTCATGACCGTCAGCGAGTTCGGACGCCGGGTCGCGCAGAACGGCTCAGCCGGGGTTGACCACGGCTACGGCGGTCTGATGTTGCTGCTCGGCGGCGGGCTGGCCGGTGGCAAGGTCTACGGCAACTGGCCTGGCCTGGGCAAGGAGGACCTGGACGACCGCGGCAACCTTGCCGTAACCACCGACTACCGCCAGGTCATCGCGGAGATCCTGGAGAAGCAGGGCGGGGTGTCGACCAGCACGATCTTCCCCGACGTGCCGAAGGCGCGTCTCGGGATCATGGCGTAGGCATAGTCAGCAGTAGCCGGGGCTTCGCGCCTCGGTCACCAACGACACCACGGGTGGTTGGTGGGCGCCACGGTGCTCACCAACCACCCGTCGGCGTCTGATGCGGCGGGTTTGCGGATGCCGAGTCGCCAGGTGACGGCAGGTCGCACCCGGCCGACGCCCGGTTGTGGTGGCGTTCTGGCAGCGCGCAGTCTGCTCAACTGGCGTGGTGGTCGATGGCGGACAGTGCCCGGTCGAGCCGGTCGAGGCCGTCGGCCATTTCTTCGGCGGTCGTGGTGCACGGCGGCACGACGTGAGTGCGGTTGAAGTGCGCGAACGGCCAGAGCCCCTCGGCCTTGCACGCCGCCATCAACTCGCCCATGGGGGCGGCCGCGGCGCCGCTCGCGTTGTAGGGAACCAGCGGCTCCCGCGTGCTGCGGTCGCGCACCAGTTCGAGTGCCCAGAAGTAACCGAGGCCGCGAACCTCACCGACGACCGGATGCCGCTCGGCGATCTCGGCGAGTCGCGGCGCGATGACCGTGTCGCTGACCTTGCGGACGTGCTCGAGGATGCCTTCCTCCTCGAAGATCCGGATGCTCGCAACGGCCGATGCGCAGGCGAGCGGGTGGCCGGAGTAGGTGAGCCCCCCGGGGAAGGGGCGCTCCTCGAAGGTGGTGGCGACGTCATCCGAGATCACCACACCGCCGAGCGGCACGTACCCGGAGTTCACCCCCTTGGCGAAGCAGATCAGGTCGGGCGCGACGCCCCAGTGGTCGACGGCGAACCACTCGCCGCAGCGGCCGAACCCGGACATCACCTCGTCGGCGATCCAGAGGATGCCGTGCGCGTCGCAGATCTCGCGCACGCCGGCGAGGTAGCCGGGCGGCGGAATGAGGATGCCGTTGGTACCGACGACGGTCTCGAGCATCACCGCGGCGATGGTGTGCGCCCCCTCGACCATGATGACGTCGCGCAGGTGCTGCAGCGCTCGCTCGCCCTCCTGCTCGGCGGTGTTCGCGTGGAAGGGGGAGCGGTACGGGTATGGGCCCCAGAAGTGCACGATGCCCGGCATGCCCGGTTCGTTGGCCCAACGCCGCGGGTCGCCGGTGGCGGTGATCGAGCCCGCGGTGGCGCCGTGGTAACTGCGGTAGGTGGCGAGCACCTTGTGCCGGCCGGTGTGTAGGCGTGCCATCCGCATCGCGTTCTCGGTGGCCTCGGCGCCGCCGTTGGTGAAGAACACCTTGTTCAGGCGGTCTGGGGCCCGCTCGGCGATGAGTCGGGCTGCCTCCGAACGGGACTCGTCGGCGAAACTCGGCGCGATGGTGCACTGCCGGGCGGCCGCCTCCTGGATCGCGGCGACCAGTTTCGGGTGCTGGTAGCCGATGTTGACGTTGACCAGCTGGCTGGAGAAGTCGAGGTAGCGAGTGCCGTTGTAGTCCCAGAAGTGGCTGCCCGAGGCGCCGGCGATGGGCAGCGGTTTGATGAGCGCCTGCGCCGACCACGAGTGGAAGACGTGCGCGCGGTCGTCGCGCGCCACCGCGGCGCCGCGCTCGGGGTCCGGCGTGATCTCGGGGGTCGGGAACGTGCTCATCGTTGTTCTTCCTCGGGTCGTTCGCGGCGGCCATCGGGCGGGGCCGTGCCAGATGACGCCGAGCCTAGCGCCGCGCGGAGTCTGCGACGCCCGGCGTTCGGACGTGCGTCGTCCGACGCGGGAGCTCCGTCGACCGGGGCCTGCCGCAACCGCCACGGTGCGGGAGCACTGGTCGCGCGGGTTGACAGGACGTCGATACCGGACAATTGTTAAGAATATGCTTACGCAACTGGATGGCCTCACCGACGACGAGCTCGACGCCGTCTTCGGAGCACTGGCCGATCGCACCCGGCGTGGCATCCTCGCCTCGCTCAGTGAGCGAGAGGGCACGGTCGGCGACCTGGCCGAGCCATACGCGATGAGCCGCCCGGCCATTTCGCAGCACCTCGCGGTACTCGAGCGGGCCGGCCTCGTCGACCGCGCCGTCGACGGTCGCTTCCGCCGGGTGAGCATCAGGCCGGCACGGCTGACCGGCGCCGAGGCGTGGATCGCCCACAACCGCATGGTGTGGGAGGCGCGTCTCGACCGGCTCGACGCACGCATCCGCGAACTGCACCAGCCGCACGGCACGCCTGACCGCCACGAGACGCACGACCTCGACCAGACGCACGATCCGAACAAGGAGACGACTCTATGACCGACAGCACCGGCTTCACCATCGAGCGCACCTTCGACGTCCCTCGCGAGACCGTCTGGCGGCTGTGGACCGAGCCCGACGAGATGGCTCGCTGGTGGCACCCGGAGGGGATGACGACGCCGCGCGACTCGGTGACCGCCGACCTTCGCCCCGGCGGCCGGTACACCTACACGATGGTCGGCCCCGACGGCGCCGAGCATCCGACCGGCGGCGTCTATCGCGAGATCGACCCGCCGCGCCGACTCGTGTTCACCTGGGGTGACCCCGAGGGCCTCACCGACGCCTCGCCGGTGGTCACTGTCGAGCTGGACGCCGACGGCGACCGCACCCGGATGCGGTTTCGTCTCGACGGCGTCTCCGGTGCGCCGGGCGACGGCTACTTCCACGACGGGTGGGCGTCGGCGTTCGCCGTCCTCGGCGCCACGCTCTCGGGCATGGTGTCGTGACAGGCGCTCTCACCGTCCAGGAGACCGGCCCCACCACCGCCGGACGAGCGCCGTGTCGACCTCGAGCGCCGAGCCGGCGCCGGCCCGGCGCAGGGCGGGTCGGCTCGGAACGTGCTCATCGCGGGCTCTCCGTCGGGCCGGTCGGCGCGGATGCAGCTGGGCCCGGCCGCAGCCCGGCCGGTCGCTGCCGGCCCCGGCCCTCGAGACGGCGGTCGATCTCGACGTTCACGACCGGGCACTCGTCGAGCGGGTGGTCGTAGCGACAGCCGGTGGCGCCGGCGAGCGTCATCCGGGCCTGCTGGAGGGTGTCGATATCGTCGTCGAGCCGGGCGCCGGGCCGGCGCAATCGTCGTCCACCCGAGGCGTCGGGAGCCGCCAGCCACGGCTGGACACCAAGCCAGGCCGAGGAGTTCGGTCGCCGCTGCGAGCGGTACGGGCTCGTCGATGTCGCGGTCGCCGGGCACCTGGGTGCGCCGGCCCTGCTCTCGGTCGTCGGCCGGATGCCGCAGACCGCACCGGGCTCCGTTCGCGCTCGTCACGAGGGCGTCCGCGATGCTATCGCCAATGATAGCATCGTCGGGTGAGCAATGTGCTGATCCGCGACGTCCCGGATGGCGACCTTGACCTCATCCGGTCCGCGGCTGCCGACCGCGGCGTCTCACTGCAGCGATACCTGCGCGAGGCCGTCCGGTCCCACGCCACCTATCTTCGCCGCCAGAGCGCGCTGGACCAGACGAGACAGCGGCTCCATGGTTCTCGCGTCGTCTCGGACGAGGAACGACGTGCGGTGCTCGACGACATCGATGTCGAGCTCGGCGAACGGGCCGACGAGGTCGACGGTCGACGGTCGCAGTGATTGTCGACGCCTCCGTCGTCATCGACGCGGTGTGCGATCCGGGAGCCCGGGGCGAGGCGGCTCGAGACGCTCTCGCTGAGCAACCACCGTCCGAACCGCTGATCGCACCCGGGTTGCTGGCAGTGGAGGTGATGTCCGGTCTGCGGGCCGCGGCGAACCGACCGGGGCATCCCTTCGACGCCGACGAGATCCCGCTGGCGCTCCAGGAGGCGGAGGCATACGGCATCCACCTCGAGGCGACGCCCTGGAGTGACGTGCGCCGGGCATGGGAACTGTCGCGGTCGTCCCTGAGGTACGCCAACGGTGTGTATGTCGCTGCGGCTGAACGCCATCGGACGCCGTTGCTGACCGCCGACGCGCGGATCGACCGCTCCGGCGCTCCGCTCCGGTGCGTGGTACTGACCGTGACGGTTCCCGAGCGGCCCGGATGACGAACGCGGCCGGATGCCGCAGTCACGCTACCGTTCGCCGCCGCGGGGCCGCGAGCGGTGGGCGCGTCATCCGGGAAGCGTGAAAATCGTTCGGTGCCAGGGTTTTTCGGCGACGGCGGTGGTGTCCTGCATGACGTGCTTGACGGTCGTGTACTCGTCGAAGGAGTACGCCGACATGTCTTTGCCGAACCCGCTGCCCTTGGCCCCGCCGTGCGGCATCTCGCTGATGATCGGGATGTGGTCGTTGACCCACACACAGCCGGCCTGGATCTCGCGGGCCGCCCGACCCGCCCGGTAGGTGTCCCGGGTCCAGGCCGAGGCGGCGAGCCCGTACGGCGTGTCGTTCGCGAGCATGATCGCCTCGTCGTCGGAGTCGAACGGTACGACGGCGAGCACCGGCCCGAACACCTCGTCGCGCCACA
>JBOFJB010000105.1:0-1606 GCA_051650465.1 Dermatophilaceae bacterium
GTGCGCCACTCCACGTGGCGCACGGCATCCGCCCAACTCGAACTGGTGGCTGTTACCCGAGCAGCACCGGGACTGCCTCGAGGAATCCGGCGATCGCGATCGTCCGACCGAACGTGACACTCCGGTTGTCGGTGCCGCAGAAGTGGTGGCCCGCCCAGACCCTTGCGTCCACGTTCTTCCGGTGGATCGGTGACCACGCCGAGTACGCGCAGGTCTCGCCCTCGAGCTCGATTGGCTACTTCGGCTTCGGGCCGAACAACGCGGTATCACCACTTCGGCCGATGTTGCCGAGGTCACGTGACCGGAGGGGTACTCGAGTGTGGGCACCGCGCCGGCGAAGATGGGAAGGACCTCGGGGTCGCAAGGGGTGCGCGGGTTGCCGTCGTCGGCCCGCAGCGCGGTGGTGAGCGGATGACGACGCGGCGCTCACGTCATCCGCCGTCCTCCTTGGCGGCCTTGCGTGACCAGCGCTCGCCGGCATCGCCGCCCCAGGCGTCCCACGCGACCCGGCCGGGCGAGGGGTATCCCTTCTCGCCACGGCGGAAGCCCTCGGCATCCTTGTCGACGATGTGTCGGGCGAAGTAGGCGTGGATCTTTCGGAACTCGGCGTCACTGACCTCCTCGCCGGCGGCGAGCTGGTGGGCACGCCGACGTCCGACGTCGGTGAAGTTCCTGCCGGCCTTGCCGTCGTCGATCCATCCCACGGCGCGCTCGGCCGCCTTCTGGACCGCCTTCGGTGGCACGGGACTCACGACGACGCCTTGCTCAGGGCTGACTCCTTGTGCGCCGCCTTCGCACCGGTCTTCTCGGACTCGACGATGTAGTAGGGCTCGTCGTCGCTGCCGTTGAACTTCTGCCCGTCGAACTGGAACTCGTTCGTGCGCTTCTCCACGACCTTGCCGTGGGTCGTGCCTTGCGACGTGTTCCAGCTGACCTTGTCGCCCTTGCGGTACGCCATGTGCGGTTCGCTCCTTCACGATGTCGGATGTGCCGCAGAGGTACCCAGACACCGGATGACGTACGCGCCCGGTGATCACCACTCGCAGTGGATGTGGCTGGAGTGGCCGTTCGGGTCGTTGAGCCGGTTGTAGACGGCGGCGGCACCGGTGTCGCGACAGATCTGCGAGAGCCGCTCGATCGTCGCGGTGTCGAGCGAGGCGACCGCGGTCCCACCCACCGTGCCGATGTCGAACGCCCGGCCCTGGTAGTGGTACGACCCGGTGCTGTGAGCCGCTCCGGCGATCTCGTTGACGACCACCCGGTAGGCCGAGGCGACGTAGTACAGCCCGCGCATCATCGACGCGTCGAGGCAGACGGTGCCGCCGGGTGCGCCACCGTAGGCGCTGCGCTGCGCCGGCCGCCCCGCCGAGGAGTCGTAGAAGTTCGCCATCGCCGTGGCGCCGTCCGACACGCCTGACACGAAGTGTTGGTTCCAGAAGGTCGTGCGAGCACTCGTCGGGCCGGGGCCGCCGCCGGCGTAGCCGCCGGGGAGGCCGGCGATGCTCAGCGCCCAGGACGAGTTGCACGTGCCGGCCGACGCGGGCGCCGCAGACGTTGTCAGGACCGCCGCAGCGGCGAGCGCCAGTGCGCTTGTCCCGGTGAGCAG
>JBOFJB010000106.1:0-17422 GCA_051650465.1 Dermatophilaceae bacterium
GCCGTCGCCACGAACTGCGGCCAGATCAAGACCGGCGCACCAGCCCGGTCTGAGCGGGTGGCGAAGTACAACCAGTTGTTGCGCATCGAGGAAGAACTCGACGACGCCGCTGTCTACGCCGGCGCTGGCGCGTTCCCGCGGTTCACGGCGCGCGAGCAGGGCTGAGCCGCAGGTCAGTTCATGGCAGCCGCACGCACCTCCGGACGTGGGTCACGCCCGCCGCGGCGCCCAGCGTCCGCGCGCTCTACGGGTGCGGCTCGCCGGCCGGTGGTGTCGCGGAGACCCCGCCCGGCGTGGGCTGCCCGGTTCGGTGGTGCGAGCGCCGGGCAGGTCCGCCGGGTCGCGGCTCTGCTCACCATTGGGGTCTTCCTCGCCGTGCTGCTCGGGCCGACTATCGCCGCATGGCTCGGCCAGCGTGCCGACATCGCGGCGTTGCGGGAACAGGTCGCCGACCAGGAACGTGATGTCGCGGCTCTTGATGCTGAGCGTGACCGATGGCGTGACCCGGCCTACGTCGAACAGCAGGCTCGTCAGCGGCTCAAGTTCGTCAAGCCGGGCGAGCGGTCGTACACCGTGATCGACCCCGAACCGGATCCGGGCGCCGTCGACCCGATTCCCGAGGTGGTCGTCGCCGGGGAGCCGGACCTGTCGTGGTACGCGGCGGTGTGGGAGTCGGCTCGGACCGCTGACGCCCCCGGCCAGCGCCGGTGACCGCCGTCGCGGGTCGGCGCCTGGTGGTCCGGCTGTCGCAGGGTCGGTCCTCGACGCCTGGCATCGCAGCCCCGTATCGAGTGCTCGATTCCCTTGGCCAGCACCGATGACCGACCGCGCGCCAGCGCCTACGCCTACGCCGATGGCGACGCCGCCGACGTCGGGTGACTTGGCCGCGGTCGGCCGTCAACTGGGTCGCGCCGCGCGCGGTGTCGTCGAGGTGGCGCACCGTTGCCCGTGCGGGGAGCCCGACGTCATCCGTACCGAGCCACGGCTCCCTGATGGCACGCCGTTCCCCACGTCGTTCTACGCCACCTGCCCCCGGCTTACCGGCGCGGTCTCCACGCTCGAGTCGCAGGGCGTGATGCGCGAGATGACCGACCGTCTCGACGCCGACCCGGTTCTGCGCCAACGGTACTCGGCGGCTCACGTCGACTATCTCGCCCGGCGCGCAGAACTCGGCGACGTGGCCGAGATCGCCGGCGTCTCCGCAGGTGGTATGCCGCGCCGGGTCAAGTGTCTACACGTGCTGGTCGCGCACTCGCTCGCGGCCGGCCCCGGCGTCAACCCGCTCGGCGACGAGGCGCTCGGCCTGCTCGAGCCGTGGTGGCAGCGTCATCCGTGCTCGGGTGCCGCCTCCCGCGGCGCGGTGGACGACGAGGCCGGATGACGCCCGCCGCCCGGGGGAGTGCGGTTCGTCGTCACCTCGGCGACCAGCGACGCTCGTAACGTCGGCGAGTTCGTCGACGGCATGCGCGAGGCGTTCGGCGACTTCAATGTCGTGCCGGAGGTGGCCAGCGGCGCCGAGGAGGCCGGGCTCGCTGTCACCGGCGCCACCGGCGGGCTGGCCGCAGTAGGCGTTGCCGGGCCGCACCTGGTCGTCGACATCGGCGGCGGCTACAGCGAGCTGGTCCGCGGCACGACGGCCGTCGAGGCCGCACGCTCGGTCGATATCGGGTCGGTGCGGATGACGAAACGTCACCTGCGCACCGACCCGCCCACCGACGACGAGATCGACGCGGCCCGAGCCGATGTCGCGGCTGGCCTCGAGGAGGTCGTGGCTGCGGCGCCGCTCGCCGGGGTGGCAACGGTCGTCGGCCTCGCCGGAAGCATCACCACGGTCACCGCGCACGCCATCCGCCTGGATCGGTATGACGCGCGTCCTCCACCTCGCCGGTCTCTCGGTGCCGACCCACCGTGCGGCGGCGGAGTCACTGCTGCGGATGACGCGCGCCGACCGCGGCGCGCTGCCGTACCTGCATCCGGGCCGAGTCGACGTCATCGGCGCCGGCGCCCTCGTCTGGGACGCCGTGCTCGTCCGGGTGGTCGAGCGCTCGCCGGGCGCGGAGGTCGTGACGAGCGAGCACGACATCCTCGACGGCATCGCCCACGTGGTTGCCCCGCCTGAGGTGTCGTTCGCCGCTCATTCGTAGCCTTGAGTAGCACAACTTGCTACAGTTGGGTCATGACGAAGGCCATCGCACAGCGCGAGCTGCGCAACAACAACGCCAAGGTGATCGACGCCGTGGCCGCGGGGGAGGCGTTCGTGGTCACGCGTAACGGCGAACCAGTGGCGGAGCTGCGACCCCTGCAGGCAGGGCGACGCACGTTCATCTCTCGCGAGGAGGTGACGGCATTGGCGGTGTCCGGCGTCCGCATCGACCGCACGCAGTTCCGTGCCGACCTCGACCAGGTGGTCGACCAAGGACTGTGAGATGACGACCGGACTCCTTGACACCTCCGTGGTCGTCGACTGGCATGACCCGGTCGTCGCGGTCGCTTTGCCCGATCAGTTGGCGGTCTCGGTGATCACCGCCGCCGAGTTGGCCGCTGGGCCGCACCTCGCCGCTACTGCGCGGGAAGCGGCAAAGCGACAGGCGCGCCTACAGGAGGTCGAGGCAAAACTGGAGCCGATCGCCTTCGACGGTGCGGCGGTTCGTAGCTATGGACTCGTCGCGACCGCGGTTGTTCGCGAGGGGCGCAAGCCGCGCAGCCGGCTTGCGGACCTGTTGATCGCAGCGACAGCCCATGCCAACGACCTGGACCTCTACACGCGCAACGGTGAGGATTTCGCCGGTCTCACCGGGCTGGTTCGGGTGGTCACGATCTGACATCTGCGGATGACGCGCGCCGGCCGCGCCGCGCTGCCGTACGTGCATCCGCGGATCGTCAACTCGGACCCCGACGTCGTGGAGCGACGGTGTGCCGGAACGTCAGGCGAGTTCCGGGGAAGGTGCTGACGTCGGCGTCGACGCGGTCGGTCTTGTGCTCGGCGGACCTCGATATGGTGTTCGTGATGCGCAGTAGGGTGCGCGATGCGGGATCGAGCGGTGCTTCGTCCCGCCGTGACGAGGAGACGATGGACGGCCTCCTTGACCAGGCAGGAGTGCGGGCATGAACAACACGACGGCCGGGCTGGGTCCGCAGGCGCACGTGGCCGCCAACGCCGCCAACGCCGCCGACGCGGTCGACGCGGCCGGCGTCGGCGAGACCGGATGACGCCCGCCGTCACTCGGGTGGCCGCCGTCGACTGCGGCACCAACAGCATCCGGCTGCTCGTCACCGATATCGACGCCGACCGCCGGCCTACCGAGGTGGTGCGCCGCATGGAGGTGGTGCGGCTCGGCCAGGGCATCGACCGCACCGGCCGGATCGGGCCCGAAGCGATGGCACGCACCCTGGCGATGTGTCACGAGTACGCCGAGTTGTGCCGGTCGCTGGGCGTCGAGCGGGTTCGCTTCGTCGCCACCTCGGCCTCCCGTGACGCCGACAACGCCGCGGAGTTCGTTGACCAGGTGCGAACTGCTTTCGTCCACTGGGCAATTGCGCCCGAGGTGGTCAGCGGTGAGGAGGAAGCGCAGCTCTCCTTCTCCGGTGCCACCGGCGAGTTCGCGACATCCGGCATCCGCGGTCCGTATCTCGTCGTTGACCTCGGCGGCGGGTCCACCGAGCTGGTCCGCGGCACCGGCCGGGTCGAGGCGGCCAGGTCGATCGATGCCGGCTGTGTGCGGATGACTGAGCGCCACCTCCGCTCCGACCCGCCGACCGGAGCCGAGGTCGGTGCCGCTCGGCGTGACATTGACGATTTGCTCGATGCCGCCGAAGAGACGGTCGACCTCACCGGTCTCGCCACCGTCGTCGGCCTCGCCGGCAGCATCACCACCATCACCGCGCACGCCCGCCGCCTCGACCGGTATGAGCGGCGCAGCATCCACCGTGCTCGGCTGCCGGTGGCGGCCCATCGCACATCGGCAGAGGTGCTGCTGCGGATGCCGCGTACCGAGCGAGCCGCCCTGCCGTACATGCATCCCGGACGGGTCGACGTCATCGGCGCCGGCGCCCTCATCTGGGATGCCGTGCTCGCCCGGGTTGCCGACCGGTCACCGAACGCGGAGGTGGTGACCAGCGAGCACGACATTCTCGACGGCATCGCACTCTCTCTCGGTGGCCCGGCGAGGCGGCGAGGCGCGACGGGGTAGCGTTGCCCCGCCCCCGTGGCCCAATCGGCAGAGGCAAGCGCCTTAAAAGCGCTCCAGGTGCGGGTTCGAGTCCCGTCGGGGGCACCGGGCCGCAGCCCCCCGGTGCGACAGACCGTCCACGCGTCATCCACCGCATGGTGCACGAGGAACACTCGCACCCTCCCGCGCGTCTAGTCTGGTAACAGCAGCGGTGAGTCCCACCGCCACGATCATCACGGAGGAGCGATGGCCAACAACCCGGCCTTCAATCGGATCGAGAAAGACGCCCGGTCCGGGTACGCGGGTTTCCGCACCGACCCGGTCGGAGCCGCGGGGACGGCGGCTGCCGGTTACGCCGGCCGTGACGGGATGACCCCACAGCAACTTCAGGACCTGTACAGCCAGCCGTCCGCCGGCCCGGTGCAGACCGACCGGGTGACGATGGACGACGTCATCATGAAGACGGCCGCGCTGTTCGCGATCGTCCTCGGGTTCGCCGCGGCCGGCTGGGTGCTCACCGCACGAGTCCCAGCGATCGGCTTCCCCATCGTCATCGGGGGCATGGTCGCCACGCTCGTCCTCGGCATGGTCATCGCGTTCAAGAAAACCCTCAGCGTTCCCCTCATCGTCGTCTACGCCGTGATCGAGGGCCTGTTCGTCGGTGGGGTCAGCCAGATCTACGCCGCCGCCTTCGACCCTCCGGGCACCCCGGCGTTCCAGGGCATCGTCGCCCAGGCCATCCTCGCTACCCTGGCCACCTTCGGCGGGATGCTGCTCGCCTACCGCACCGGCCTGATCAAGGTCACGGCGAAGTTCCGCAAGATCATGACCATGGCGATCATCGGGTACGCCCTGTTCGCCGTGGTGAACGTCATCTACTCGTTGGTCACCAGCACCCCGTTCGGCATCGGTGGCACCGGTGCGCTCGGGATCGGCATCTCGGTGTTCGCGGTCGGCCTGGCCGCGTTCACTCTCGCGCTCGACTTCGACTCGATCGAGGGGGCTATCCGCAGCGGAGCCCCGCAGAAGTACTCGTGGCTCCTCGCGCACGGCCTCATCGTCACGCTCGTCTGGCTCTACCTCGAGTTGCTCCGCCTGCTCGCTCGACTCCGCGGCGATTGAGCGAGATACGACGCACCGGCTCCGCCGGGTCGGGTTCTCCCGGCCCGGCGGAGCCGGTTCCGGGTCGCACTGGCCACCCTCCAGCGGAGACGTCAGGCGGATCTCCGGCGGGGTCGGCCAGGCCGACTGCTGCTGGTTCCGACGCCGTAGCGCCAGAGGCGCGGCGCGAACTGGACCGCATCAGACGCCGCTGGTCCGAACTCCCGCTCGCGCAGGCGGCGGATGCCGCGCCGCGGCTCCGTGCACTCCTCACCGACCTGGCTACCCGGACCACCCCTAGCCCCGCTCCACCGCCGGCCGACCTCGGCCCGGCCGTCCTCGTCGACCAACTCGCCGTCCTCGTCTGGGACGCCTACGCGCTCAACCGGGCCGACGGCATCCTCGGGCGCTTGACCACGCTCCGCCGAACGCTCCCCTGAACCCCTTCGCCGCCTCCGCGCAGGCCTGGGCCCGGCCGCCCGAGACGGCGCGTCCGCGGGCTCGGTGTCGAGGCGGGTGGCGGGTGGCGGGTGGCGGGTGGCGGGTGGCGGGTGGCGGGTGGCGGGTCAGGACAATCGCTCCACGACGATCGCCATACCCTGGCCGCCGCCGACGCACATCGTCTCCAGGCCGATCGAGCCGTCGCGGGCCGCGAGCCCGTTCAGCAGGGTCGTCATGATCCGTGTACCGGTCGACCCGAACGGGTGGCCGAGCGCGATCGCCCCACCGTGCACGTTGAGTCTGTCGGGGTCCATGCCGAGGTCGTCGGCGCTCGGCAGCACCTGCGCCGCGAACGCCTCGTTGATCTCGTAGAGGTCGACGTCATCGATAGTCAGGCCCGCCCGGGCCAGTGCCTGCCGCGACGCCTCGACCGGCCCCAGGCCCATGATCTCGGGCGATAGCCCTGACACCCCGGTCGCCACGATCCGGGCGAGTGGCGTGAGCCCGAGTTCGCGCGCCCGGATGTCGCTCATCACGACGACGCCCGACGCGCCGTCGTTGAGCGGGCAGCAATTGCCCGCGGTGACGGTGCCGCCATCTCGGAACACCGGCTGCAGCGCCGCGACCGCCGCGAGCGTCACCCCCGCGCGCGGCCCGTCATCCACCTCGACCACCGACCCGTCTGCCAGGGTCACCGGCAGGATCTCCCGCGCGAAGAACCCGTTGGTGATGGCCTTCTCGGCACGGTTCTGACTGGTCACGGCCCACTCGTCCTGCCGCTCCCGGGACACCCCGCGCAGCATCGCGACGTTTTCGGCGGTCTGTCCCATCGCGACGTACACGTCGGGCAGCAGGCCGTCCGCACGCGGGTCGTGCCAGGTCGCGTTGGTGCGCGCGGTCGCCGCGGTGCGCGCGGCAGCATCCGTGAACACCGGGTTCTGCGACTCGCCCTCGCTGCCCCCCGCCCCGGTGAAGGTCGTGTACTGGCTGACGCACTCGACACCGCCGACGACGAAGACGTCGCCCTCGCCGGCCTTGATGGCGTGGAATGCCATCCGCATCGTCTGGGTCGAACTCGCACAGAACCGGTTCACGGTCGCGGCGGGGAGGTGGTCGAGCCCGGCGAGCACGGCGACGACGCGCGCGAGGTTCGAGCCGTGCGTGCCCGAGGGTTCGGCACGGCCCCAGTACAGGTCGTCGACGGTCGCCGGGTCGAGTTGCGGCAGTTTCGTGAGCAGTCCCTGCACGACCTGCACCGACAGGTCGTCCGGGCGCACCTCGCGCAGCGACCCCTTGAACGCCCGTCCGATCGGGGTGCGGGCGGTGGCGACGATGACGGCATCGGTCATGTGGTTCTCCTGGCAGTGGGCGGATGATGCGGACGCGTCTGTTGCGGTAAGCGATCGCTCACCATGCTCGGCCAGGGTAGCCCCCGCGTCCGCCGCCCGGCTCATCCCGGATCCGACGGCCACGCAGGCCTACCCGCCGTGGGAATCTGAGGCAGGAGACACTGTGCGGTGTGGACATCCAACGGAGCGCCGCCTCGTCCGGGTCGCCGTACGAGAGGAGCGTGGGGTTCTCTCGCGCGGTCCGCGTCGGCCACCACATCGCGGTCAGCGGTACCGCGCCGATCCAGCCGGACGGCCAGGTGTCGGGCGACCCGGCCCGGCAGGCTCGGCGCTGCTGGGAGATCGCGCTCAGCGCGCTCGCCGACCTCGGCGGCCGCCGCGAGGACGTCATCCGCACCCGCCAGTTCATCACCAACATCGATGTCGTCGACGCCGTCTCCGCGGTCCATGGTGAGACGTTCGGTGGCATCCGGCCGGCCAGCACGATGGTGATCGTGGCCGGGCTGCTGGACCCGCGCTGGGTGGTCGAGGTCGAACTGGACGCCGTCGTCGCCGAGACGTCATCGCCGCCGGCAGGATGACGACACCGACGACACCGAAGCCACCCGGCGGCGACCGTCAGACCTGGTCTGCTGTGCCGCAGGGTGAGTCGGCACGGGCGGTGTGTTGCTGGACGGAGCAGCGGTGACTCATGGTGCGCGCGGCATCACGGCGCGTGCAGTGCGGGCCCTGAGTTGTCATCGGCAGTGATCGACTCATCGGCGGCGACCTCGATCGACGCTGCCTGCCCCGGGGCGCGCCGCGCCGACATGTCCTGCGTTGACGGGTCGTTGGTCACCAGGTCTTGCGGCTCAGGCACCGGGTCGCGCCGTCGGCGCAGCCGCACTGCCCACCGGCCTCGCGGTCCACGGGACTCACCGGCGACCTCGGCGGGGGCGACCTCGGTGCCGCCTTCACGGACGGCCTGGCCAGCCGCGACCGCCACCGGCCCGACACCTTCGCCGCGTCGCGGCTCGGGGGCGCGGTCGGCGGTGTCCGCGCCCCAGACCCGGAGCGCGGCACACACCGTAGGAAGCATGGCGGCCGCGACGCGCGCGTAGCCGGCAGCCGACGGGTGGAACCGGTCGCTGCTGAACAGTTCATGCGGGGCCGCCGCGAACTCCGGACCCAGGAGGTCGCCGAGAGACACGGTCCGGCCACCCGCCTCCACCACCGCGACGGTCTGCGCGGCGGCGAGGTCACGCGACCAGCGGGTCATCAACGAACGCAACGGCTGGCGGATGGGCTGCACCGTGCCGAGGTCAGGGCAAGTGCCGACCACCACCTCGGCGCCGAGCGCCCGCACCTGGCGGACCAGTTGCTCCAGATGCCGCACCGCTGCGGTGCGTTCGATGCGGTGGGTGACGTCGTTGGCGCCGATCATCACCACGGCGATGTCGGGGCACATGACGTCTTCGAGAGCGCTGGCGAACTGGCGCCCGAGGTCACCAGACTCGGCGCCGACCACCGAACGGTTGACGAGTCGCACCCGGCGCCCGGTGAGCGCGGCGACCCCGCCGGCCAGGATGGCGCCGACTGTCTCGTGCGGCGAGTCCGCACCGAGCCCGGCCGCTGAACTGTCGCCGAGGACGACCAGATGCAGCGGCTCGCCGTGGCCCGCACCGTACGTGCCGTCGTCGTCAGGGGAGTCGTCCACCGGCCGGCCGATCACCCGCCGGGCGAGTGCTGCCTCGGCTTTGATGACGGCATAGCCCAGTGCGCCGAGGGCAGCACCGGCCGCTGCCACTCCGCCGCCGCCGTAGGCGGCTGTGGCCGCGATCCGGCGAGCACGCCGTGCTCGTCCCATGACGTGCGACCTCCTCCTCGCGTCCCGAGCACCTACCGTAACGCCGGTGTCGCGGCGCCCGCGCCAGCCGGTTCAGGCACGGCCGGTTCGGACACGGCCGGCGCGGGCGCGCATCTCGGCCCGGAGGGTGGGGCCGAACGGGAACTATCCGGGAGGTCGGCGACCCGCCACTCGTCATCCGCCGGGTCGTACGTCATCCGGCAGCGCGCCACGGTTCGGGGTGGGTGACCGTGGGTGCGTGCGAGGATGACCAGCGTGAAGTATGCCGAGCATGTGGCTGACCTCGTCGGTAACACTCCACTCGTCCGGCTCACCTCGGTCACCGCCGGCATCGCGGCGACCGTGCTTGCCAAGGTCGAGTACTTCAACCCGGGCGGTTCGGTGAAGGACCGCATCGCGCTGAAGATGGTCGAGGCCGCGGAGGCGTCCGGCGAGTTGCGCGCCGGTGGCGTCATCGTCGAGCCCACCTCGGGCAACACCGGCGTCGGCCTCGCGTTGGTGGCGCAGCGCCGCGGGTACACCTGCATCTTCGTGTGCCCGGACAAGGTCTCCGAGGACAAGCGCAACGTGCTTGCGGCCTATGGCGCCGAGGTGGTGGTCTGCCCCACTGCGGTACCGCCGGAGCACCCCGACTCGTACTACTCGGTCTCTGACCGGCTGGTGCGCGAGACGCCCGGCGCGTGGAAGCCGGACCAGTACGCCAACCCGAACGGCCCACTCTCGCACTACGAGTCGACCGGGCCGGAGATCTGGCGCGACACCGACGGCCGGCTCACGCACTTCGTCACCGGCGCCGGCACCGGCGGCACCATCTCCGGCGCCGGCCGGTACCTCCGTGAGGTCTCTGCCGCCCGCGCCGAGGGGCGGGTGCGGGTGGTCGCGGCCGACCCCGAGGGCTCGGTCTACAGCGGCGGTGCCGGCCGGCCGTACCTTGTCGAGGGGGTCGGGGAGGACTTCTGGCCGCGCGCGTACGACCCGAGCCAGGTCGACGACGTTGTTGCCGTCACCGACGCCGAGTCCTTCGCGATGACGCGCCGCCTGGCCCGCGAGGAAGGCCTGCTCGTCGGTGGTTCGTGCGGCATGGCCGTGGTCGCCGCTGTGCGGGTTGCGGCTGACCTGCCGGCTGACGCCGTAGTGGTCGTGCTGCTTCCCGACTCGGGCCGCGGGTACCTCTCGAAGATCTTCAACGACGAGTGGATGCAGTCCTACGGCTTCCTGCGTACCGTCGCCGACCGCACGGTCGGCGACATCCTGCGGGCAAAAGCTGGCGACCTCCCCGCGCTGGTGCACACTCACCCGAGCGAGACGCTGCGCGACGCCATCGAGATCCTCCGCGAGTACGGCGTCTCGCAGATGCCGGTCGTCAAGGCCGAGCCGCCGGTGGTGTCCGGTGAGGTGGCCGGGGCGGTCTCCGAGCGCGCCCTCCTTGAGGCGTTGTTCACCGGCAAGGCACATCTCGCCGACTCGGTGGCGGCACACATGGGCCCGGGCCTGCCGCTCGTGGGGTCGGGCGAGCCGGTCTCGACCGCGCGGCGCGAACTCGAGGCGAGCGACGCCGTGCTCGTGGTCGAGGACGGGAAGCCGGTGGGGGTGCTCACCCGCGCCGACCTCCTGGCGGCACTCGCCGAGTGACGCGCCCGCGCCAAGCGCCCCGGTCGTTGGCCGATGTTGGTCGGCGGGCTGGCGACCACCCCCGCCGGCAAGCAGCACTCGTCTCGGTCCGGTATCCCGGTCAACCTCCGGTCCGTTGGGTCACCGTCGCCGCGGTCGCTGTCACCCCGTCCCGTTCGACCCGAATGCCGCGGTGAAGTCGGCATCGTCTGGCCGCTGTCGGGCGTAACCCGACGTGCCCGGACCGAGCAACTCCCGGGCACCGAGCACGAGCGCGCCGTAGGCCGCGGCGGCGAGCGCGGCGCCGGTGGACACCCGGCGCACGCCGGCGGCGGCCAACTCGGCCACACTCGGCCCGTCGGGCAAGGCAAGCACGTTGACCGGCGCGTCGACGGCCCGCACCAGGGTCGCGATGTCGTCGATGTCGACCGACCCGGGGGCGTACACGACGTCGGCCCCGGCCTCGCGGTAGGCGACCAGGCGGGCGATGGTGTCGTCGAGGTCTCGCACACCGTAGAGGTGGTTCTCGGCCCGCGCGGTCACGACGAGCGGCCCACCGTCGGCCGAGTGCGCCGCCTCCACTGCTGCTCCTACCCGTGCTGCCGCGGTGGCCAGGTCGTCGATGGCTTCGGTGGACGGGTCGTAGTCCTCGATCGACAACCCGGCCGCGCCGGCGTCCGCGAGTTCGCGGACGGTCTGGGCGACGCCCGGGAGGTCGTTGGCGAAGCATCGTTCGGCGTCGACGTTCAGTGGCAGCGCGGTGGCTGCCGCCAGCGCCGCAGTGTGTTCGACCAGTTCGGCCCGACTGACCTGCTGGTCGTCTCGCCCGAGCGACCACGCGAACCCCGCACTGGTCGTCGCCAGGGCCTCGAACCCGGCCGAGGCCAACAGCCTGGCCGAGCCGACATCCCACGGGTTCGGCATAACGAACAACTCAGGGCCCTGGTGCAGTTCTCGGAACCGGGTTCGGCGAGTGCCGGCACGCATTGCGTGATTCTGCCAGCGCCCACTGACACCGACGTCGGGTCCGGTCAAGGCCCGGGCCGGGGGGTGGCCGTGGTGATGACCAGTTCCAACGTGGACACCGATGTCGCCGCCGAGGGTGCTGGCCGGACGTACCCCCGCCCCGTAGCGGCAGTCCGTCAGGAGAACCGGGCGCTGTCAACCTGCCGGGTACGGTCGCGGGGCGGGCCTCGCGGAGCGGGCCTCGCGGAGCGGGCCGGGTTCAGGCGGGTGGTGCCGTGTCGACCTGGGCCGGGAGGTTGGCGACGCCGACCGGGCAGGTCAGGCCGTTGGGTCCGTGGTTGCAGTACCCGCCGGGGTTCTTGTGGAGGTACTGCTGGTGGTAGTCCTCGGCGTACCAGAACGGCCCGGCATCCGTCGCGGACGCGAGCGTCGTGGTGATCGTGCCGCGCCGGGCCTTGTCGAGTTCGCCCTGGAACGCTGCCTTCGTCGCCCGAGCCGCACCCTCCTGGCCTGGGGTGGTCCAGAAGATCGCCGAGCGGTACGCCGTGCCGATGTCGTTGCCTTGCCGGTTGCCCTGGGTCGGATCGTGGTTCTCCCAGAACTGCTTGAGCAGCAACTCCGCGCTGGTGGCGCGCGGGTCGTAGGCGACGAGCACTGTCTCCGTATGGCCGGTGCGCCCGGTGCAGGTCTCTTCGTAGGTGGGGTTCGGGGTGTATCCGCCCATGTAGCCGACCGCGGTAGTGACGACTCCCGGATGCTGCCAAAAGATGCGCTCCGCCCCCCAGAAGCAGCCCATCGCCAGGTAGGTGACCTCGGAGCCCGCCGGCCAGGGCCCCTCGAGGGCGGTGCCCAGGACGTCGTGGGTGACCGGTACCGTGAAAATGCGGTGGTCGCGGCCAGGGAGGGCCTCGTCGCGGGTGGGCAGGGTCGTCGTCGCACGCGAGCCGAAGAGCATGGTCAGCACAACGGCATGACCCGGTGGGGCTGTTCCCGGCCACGGGCTGGGTTGTTCTCCGTCGCGCGGCGCGACGCCGGCGCCTTGACCAGCGGTGGGCGGGCTGCCGGCGTTGGTTGGTCGGTGTGGGGTCGCCGACGGAGCATCGGTCGTCCGGCTGATATTAAAGAAAAAGTAAAGACAAGGCCTGGTAAAAGTAAAGAAAGTCAGGCACAGTACTCCCACGCGGCATCGCCGCCCCGGGCTCCGCAGACGTCCGTGGAGCCCGCCAGCGCCTCGGTTCGCGGGTGCCTCCTGCAGGGGGAGGCACCCGCGAACCGTGGCCCTGCCGCTCGCTGATGTTCATCCGGTCGTCGCTCCGGGAGACTGGGTGCTGTCCAGCATCAGTCCGGTCTGCGGATGACAGCCAGGGTCGCCGCATCGGGCGCTTCGCTCGCCGTAGGCTCGGCAGCATGACGTTCGAGCGCCTCGGTTTCTCCTCGCGGGCCATCCACGCCGGGCAGGAGCCGGACGCCACGACCGGCGCCGTCGTACCGCCTATCCACGCGGTCAGCACGTTCAAGCAGGACGGCATCGGCGGCCTGCGCGGCGGCTACGAGTACTCCCGGTCGGCCAACCCCACCCGGACCGCACTGCAGGAATGCCTCGCTGCGCTCGAAGGGGGGGAGCAGGCGTTTGCGTTTGCCAGTGGCCTTGCCGGCGAGGATGCCGTGCTCCGTGCCCTGCTGGCCCCTGGCGACCACGTCGTCGTCCCATCCGACGCGTACGGCGGCACATACCGGCTGTTCAGCCAGGTGGTTCAGCGGTGGGGGGTCGAGCACACGATCGCTCCGGTGGCTGCCGTCGACGCGGTGCGGGCCGTCATCCGGCCCACCACGGCGATGGTGTGGGTCGAGACTCCGACCAACCCGCTGCTCGGCATCGCGGATGTCGCCGCGCTAGCCGAGGTGGCCCACGATGCCGGGGCGCTCCTCGTCGTCGACAACACCTTCGCCTCGCCGTATCTGCAGAGCCCGCTCGAGCTCGGCGCTGATGTCGTCGTGCACTCCACGACGAAGTACTGCGGCGGGCACAGCGACGTCGTCGGCGGCGCGGTCGTCGTGGCGCCCGGTGCCACCACGCCGCGCGGCGAGAGCGTCGCGGAGCGGATCGGCTTCCACCAGAACGCGATTGGGGCGGTGGCCGGTCCGTTTGACGCATGGCTGGTGCTCCGTGGTCTGAAGACTCTCGCCGTGCGGATGGAGCGGCACTGCGACAACGCCGAGCGGATCGTCGAGTTCCTCACCGGCCACCCGGGCGTCACCGCGGTGCACTATCCCGGCCTGCCCGATCATCCTGGCCATGAGGTCGCGGCCCGGCAGATGCGCCGGTTCGGCGGCATGGTCTCGTTCCGGGTGAAGGGCGGCGAGGACGTCGCCACCAAGGTCTGCGCCGAGACCCAGTTGTGGATCCTGGGCGAGTCGCTGGGTGGCGTGGAGTCGCTTATCGAGCACCCCGGCCGGATGACGCACGCCTCCGTCGCCGGTACCGCGCTCGAGGTGCCGGGAGACCTCATCCGCCTCTCGGTCGGTATCGAGGATGCCGCCGACCTCGTCGCCGACCTCGGCCAGGCTCTCGACCGGCTCACGTAGATGCAGGACGCGCCGCGCAGGCGCGCTAGCGTGCCGACGTGGCGTCTCCGCGCCCGATCCTTGGCGTCCCGGTCGGATGCCCTCGCCGCTGCTCGGAGCGACCGCGATGACGCCCGGCGTCGCGCACGCCCGTGAGCGTCGTCAACGGCGCGGCGTCAGTAGCAGTGCGCTGCATCGACGTCGGGTCGACGCTTATCAGGGCGGTACTGGTCGACGTCAATGCCGGGGAACACTGGGGTCGGCGACCGATCCGACAACGGTCGGCACCGATGCCATGGATGGTGTCGCCGCGGTGCGGTCCGCGCTCGCCGCCGACCCGGCGCCGCGCGTGCTGCCGTCGACGGGCTGGTTGCCGTCGGCCGCCTCGCCGTTGCTTGACCCGAGCCCAAGAAGTGGCCGGGCGTCAGCGGCGGTCGGGCGTCATCCGGCGTAGGGCGTCGTCTGCAACACCCTGACCTGGACCTGCTTGCCGTTCGGGGCTTCGTACGCGACGGTGTCGCCGACCGTCGCGCCGTTGACCGCTGCACCGATGGGGGATTTCTCGGAGAACACCTGCATGGTGCTGTCGCTGATCTCGCGCGACCCGAGCAGAAAGGTCTCCTCGTCGCCGAACATGTCGACCGTGACGACCATGCCAGGCTCGACGACACCGTCGTCGGCCGGCGTCTCGCCGATCACTGCGGTCTCCAGCAACTGCGTCAACTGGCGGATTCGCGCCTCCATTTTCCCCTGCTCTTCCTTCGCCGCGTGGTACCCGCCGTTCTCCCGCAGGTCGCCCTCCTCGCGGGCTGCCTCGATCCGCTTGGCGATCTCGGTACGGCCTGGGCCGGACAACTCCTCGAGCTCGGCCCGAAGGCGGTCGTGGGCGGCCTGGGTGAGGTAGCTCGCCTGGTTCGTCGGCTGGGCAGTCATTGGGGACTCCTGGATGACGGGGATTTCGGGCGCTGCTCCCCGGCCCGATGCCGGGGGCTACGACAACGGGCCCGGGCCGACGCCTACCGCGACTGGCGCGGTGCGCTCTCGGACCCAGACCCGAGGATATGAAGCGGCAAGTGTAGCAACACTGCAACCGTCACCCGGCATCGCGCACAGCGCAGCACCGCGGCCGTGGCTGCGGAGCTGCCCGGCCACGGGATCTCGCGCGTCCCGGTCACGGAGTGGCGGGCCGCAGCCGGGTGCATGAGTCGACCACGCCCGTCACCGCCCGGGTGCTGGTCCGCACCCGCACCGTCCGTCGTACCGCCGCGGGACCGGCGGCCGGTACGGCATCCTCGACCGTCCCGACCCGACCTCGGCTGCCGTCGAGCGCGTTGACGCGGCACACCACAGCGACGCCATCCGGCCGGGCGAGGTCGTACTCGACCACGATCGAGGAGTCGGATTCGACGTCGTACCTGGTGACGGTGGGCCGCACCCCTCCGGCCGCGGAGGTCGCAGCCCACCAGATGGCCACGCCGAGCACCACCGTCGTGCCGAACGCGCCAAGTGCCCACCACCGGCCGGAGCCAGGGGCAGGTCGGGGGAGTGGCACGAGCACCTCGAGTGGTTTGGGCACCGGGCACGGAAGCACGGCCCACGGTGGTGAGAGGATAAGACGTCCACTCTCGTCGGCAACGTCCGATCCCGGGACAGAAAGGTCTTCACGTGACTGACCGGCTTCGCCTGATGTGCGTGCACGCACATCCCGACGACGAGTCCAGCAAGGGCGCAGCGGCGATGGCGAGGTACGTCGACGCCGGGCACGAGGTGCTCGTCGTGTCCTGCACCGGGGGTGAACGCGGTGATGTGCTGAACCCGAAACTGCAAAATGACCCACACATCATCCGCGACCTCGCCCAGGTCCGGCGGGAGGAGATGGCCCGGGCCCAGGCGGTGCTCGGAGTGCAGCACACCTGGCTCGGCTTCGTCGACTCCGGTCTGCCCGAGGGTGAACCGCCGCCGCCGCTGCCCGACGGCTGCTTCGCGCTCGAGCCGCTCGAGGTGAGCGCCGAGGCATTGGTGCGTGAGATCCGTCGCTTCCGGCCGCACGTGGTCACCACCTACGACGAGAACGGCGGCTACCCGCACCCCGACCACTTGATGTGCCACGACGTCACCGTGCGGGCGTTCGACGCGGCGGGCGACCCCGCTGCGTTCCCGGATGCCGGCGACCCCTGGCAGCCGCTGAAGCTCTATTACAACCAGACCATGTCGAAGACCCGCATCGAGGCTCTGCATCGCGCTCTCCTCGAGGCCGGTGAGGAGAGCCCCTACGGCGAATGGCTCGACCGTTGGGACCGGCCCGAGCGGGTCATCACCACTCGGGTCCCATGTGCCGAGTGGTTCGTCCGCCGCGATGACGCGCTACTCGCGCACGCCACCCAGGTCGACCCGGACGGTGCGTGGTTCCGGGTGTCCCGCGAGGTCCAGGCGCGGATCTGGCCTACGGAGGACTTCGAGGTTGCAGTGTCCTATGTTCCCGTGGTCGACGGGGAGGACGACCTCTTCGCCGGTCTCCCCGAGGACGCCGACAGCGCCGACGCTCTCGCCGTCCCGGGGGCGCTCAACGTCGTGGTCGACGCACGCAAGGAGCGCGCGTCGTGAACACGGGAGCCGTGGCCGCCGCCGCCACCGAGGGTGGTCCGGGAGTGATCTCGTTCTTGGCGTTTTTCGCGCTTGCCGTGGCGCTGTGGTTTCTCATGCGCAACATGAACGCCCGGATGCGTCGGATGTCGTACCGCCAGCAGCAGGCTGGGCGAGGCAAGAACGACCCGCAGGCCAGCCCGGACGACCCGCAGGATGACCCGGCTGACCCGGCTGGCTCGCTAGGCACCGGGGGTTCCTCGCCGCCCCGACCTGATGACGACCGCCCACCTCGAGGCTGACCGGTCGGAGTTCAGGTCGAGGCAGGGCCGGTGAGGGCGAGGCCGGCTGCCACGACGTGCGCCGCGAATGCCAGCACCGTGAGGGAGTGGAATACCTCGTGGAAGCCGAACCACCGAGGTGAGAGGTCGGGACGCTTCGTGCCGTACACCACGGCACCGAGGCTGTACAGCACCCCCCCGGCGACGACCCAGGCCATCGGCCCGCCGCCGACGTGCTCGAGCAGCGGCCCGAAGTAGAAGACCGCGACCCACCCGAGCAGGACATACACCGGGGTGTACAGCCAGCGGGGTGCACCGGCCCAGCAGACTCGGAAGACCACCCCGAGTACGGCGCCCGACCAGACGAGCAACAGCAGGCTGCGGGCTTGGTCGGTCGGCAGCAGGAGGGCAAATGGGGTGTAGGTGCCGGCGATGATGAGAAAGATGTTGGAGTGGTCGACGCGGCGTAGCCAGGCCCCCGCCCGGGGCGACCAGGTGCCGCGGTGGTAG
>JBOFJB010000107.1:0-7283 GCA_051650465.1 Dermatophilaceae bacterium
TCGTGCAGCGCCGCGATCT
Organism: Dermatophilaceae bacterium; assembly: GCA_051650465.1. Taxonomy (GTDB): domain Bacteria; phylum Actinomycetota; class Actinomycetes; order Actinomycetales; family Dermatophilaceae; genus JBOFLG01. The sequence goes on from JBOFJB010000107.1 coordinate 20, forward strand.
GCTCGCCGAGCAGGTCGCGCGACAGCCCGGGATGCACGGTGCCCACCTCGGTCGGGTAGTACGAGAAACCGTGGTGGCACTTGGCGAAGACGTTGACGCCCGTGACGGCGGCGGCCGCCATCGTCTCGGCGAAGGCCGAGCCGTCGAAGTGCTCCGCAATGCGGGTGAAGTCCCGCGAGGTATGGAAGTCGAGATGGATCTGGCGCAGCCCGTGGTGCGGCCCGGTCGAGGTCATGCGGCTCCTTCGAGGCGACCGAGCAGCGGTTCCTGCCGGACCCGGCAGCGCCCGGCATCGATACGAGTACCAGTGTGGGTCACGTCATCCGACCATGTCGTTGACGCAGCGGATGACAGGTGCCCCGCGCCACCGCGGGTCGTCCGGTGCGGCGCCGGTGCGGATCGCGAAGGTGTGGCGCTCGCCGGGTAGCAGGGTCACCAGCTGGTCGTCGACGACCGCGGCCGGGTCGACCCGGTCGGCCGCCACCACGAGGTCGCGCAGCATCGTCTCGGCCGTCACGGTGAGGGTCAGCCCGCCCTCGACCGGTTCCGTGGCCACCCCGAAGCGGGCCGGAGGAAACTCGGCGTCGACGTCCTCAGTGAAGCACCGGAGGTCGGTGGTGCCGTCGAAGCCGGCCCGCAGCAGCTCCCGGGCCGGCGACCCGGGCTGCGCGAGGTCCGCGGCGAGCTCGACCCGCGCCGTGCTGCCCGCTGCGGCCGACACCGGCATCGCCGTGCGCGCCAGCACGACACCGTCGACGTCGAGGCGCTCGACCACCAGCTCGCCGGCGATGTCCTCCGGGGAGTCGTTGACGACGGCGACCGAGATGCCGTCACCGGTGGTGGCGTCGATCGTGACCAGCACCGGGCGGTACACCCGGCGCAGCGCGTACCAGAGCGGCTTGAGCCGGCCGTCGCCGTCGATCGCCGCCCAGGACGTGACCGGCCAGCAGTCGTTGATCTGCCACACGATGGCGCCTCGGCAGAGCGGTGAGAGGGCGCGGAAGTGCCGGATGCCGAACTCGACCGCGCGGGCCTGGTTCAGCTGGGTGAGGTAGTGCCAGTCGTCCATCTGTTCGGCACCGTCTCGGCCGCGTGGCGCCGGGAGGTGCGGCGCCATGCCGTCGGCCAGCTTGCGATCACCGTCCTCGGCCTTCTGGTGGGCCAGGAAGGTCGCGCTGTCGTGGCGCAGCGGGCGCTCGCTGACGGCCCGCTCGAAGGTCGACCAGTTCGCCGGCCCCTGGAACCCGAACTCGCCGACGAACCGCGGCCGGTAGGTGGCGTAGGTGGTGTAGTCGAGGTCGTTCCACACGTCCCAGAAGTGCGCGGTGCCGTAGGCCGGGTCGTTCGGGGCGATGTCCAGGGAGCCCGAGTAGGGGCTGCCCGGCCAGTAGACCCGCTGCGGGTCGAGCTCGTGCACGATGCCGGGCAGCAGGTCGTCGTAGTACCCGAAGCCCCAGGGTGTGTCGCCGAGCACGGGCTCCCAGCCCCAGTCGGCGTGGCCCCAGATGCTCTCGTTGGTGCCGTTCCAGAGGATCAGGCTCGGATGCGGCATCAGCCGGACGACGTTGTCGCGGGCCTCGGCGACGATCTCGCCGCGCAGCGGCTCCACCTCGGGGTACGCGGCGCACGCGGTGGCGAAGTCCTGCCACACCAGCAGGCCCAGCTCGTCGCAGGTCTGGTAGAACTCGCGCCGCTCGTAGATGCCGCCACCCCACACCCGGACCAGGTTGGCGTTCATCTCGACCGTGCGGGTGAGCCGCTCGACGTAGTCGGCCCGCTCGACGCGGGAGACGAAGCAGTCGTCGGGGATCCAGTTGACCCCGCGCACGAACAGCGGCCGGCCGTTCACCTCGAGCTCGAAGGACTCCCCGTCGGCATCGGGGCGGCGGTGCAGCGCGACGGACCGGAACCCCACCTGGTCGTGCCACTCGTCGATCGGTGAGTCGTCGTGCCGCAGCGTCACGGTCAACTCGTAGCGGTGCGGCTCGCCCCACTCCCGCGGCCACCACAGCTCGACCTCCGCCACGTCGAGCTCGACCCGCACCGAGGTCGACCCCGCGGCCGCCCGCACCGAGCGCACGACACCGGCGATCGCCACCTCCAGCTCCGGGCCGGCTCCGGGAGAGGCCGTGTCGTGGCCGGGTGCCGCGGCACCGTCACCGAATGCCGCGTCGCCACCGACGGATGCCGCACCAGCGGTGTCACCGGGTGAGTCACGCTGTGCCGCAACGGTCTCGATGTCGATGTCGACCACCACCCGGCCGGTGTAGGAGCCGCCGTCCTCGGTGAACGACAGCTGCGGGCGCACCGAGTCCAGCCGTGCGGTCGACCAGGAGCGCAGCGTGACGGTCTTCCAGATGCCGGCGGTCACGAGGATCGGGCCCCAGTCCCAGCCGAAGTTCGACGCCATCTTCCGCACGTAGTTGAACGGCTGGGGGTAGCTCGCCGGGAACTCCCCCACGTCCGCGCGTATCCGGTCGGTGTACTGGCGCACCGGGGTGAAGGTCACCGTGAGCTCGTTGCGCCCCGGCCGCAGCACCGTGGTCACGTCGACCACGTAGCGCCGGTGCATGTTCTCGGTTCGAGCGACCTCGACGCCGTTCACCGCGACCTGCGCGATGGTGTCGAGCCCGTCGAAGCACAGCTCGTGCCGATCTGACTCGCGCAGTTCGTCCGCGGTGACCTCGACGACCGTCTCGTACCGCCAGGTCGTGTCACCGACCCAGGCCAGCGTCTCCTCGTTGCGGTCGAGGTACGGGTCCGGGATCAGGCCGGCGGCGAGCAGGTCGGTGTGCACGCAGCCCGGCACCGCCGCCGGGACGACCGCGGCTCGCACGGCATCCGGCACGGCTGCAGTCGCGTCGAGCGCCCGCACGGTCCAGCCGGTGTCGACGGTGGTGGAGCGCACCGGCCGTCCTTTCGTCTGGTCGATCCGCGCGGTGGTCACGACGGGGACATCGCCGTGTCCGCGAGCGACCGTGCGTCACTCGGGGTGTCGGTCAGGGAGTCGCCGCAGAGGTGCACCTGGACACCGAGCCGGTGGAACAGGGCAGCCTTGGCGACCAGTGCCCGCTCGGCGGCGACGACATCGGGAGCGTAGGCCACATTCAGGTGGTTGGCCTTGTGCCGGGCCATGAACTGGTCGCGCGAGATGCCCGGCAGCACGACGTGCATGATCGGCCACTCGGGGTTGGTGGCGGCCCACCGCCGCTCGGTCTCCTCGGTCGGCAGCGACACCGCCTCGGCACGCCCGATGTCCACGTGCAGGCCGTCGGGTAGCACGAACACCCGCGACCACACGATGTGCCCCGGCTTGCACACGCCTCGGATGGTCGAGCCACCGAGTGGGAAGTACACCGGACTCTGCCGCCAGCCCTGTGCCGCCGCATAGCCGCCGTCGAGGTGTGACGGCGGCACCGACCCCGAGATCTCGTAGACCCAGACGAAGTCGTCGCCGTACGCGTCGGCCCAGCGCACGTCGTGGAGCGTCGTCGCCGGATCCAGGCCCATCGCGTCCCACACCCGGTGGGTCACCAGCGCATCGACCGCGACCCCTTCGTCGACCTCGTTGAAGTGCGGCACCGCGCGGCCGGCATACAGCTCCCGGCTGCCGTCGCGCGAGGTCACCGGAGGCCGCTCGACGTTGTTGAGCAGACCCTCCGCGAGGTCGGATGCCGGGCTGAGGTCCTTCAGCCCCTGCTGGTACTGGATGCCGAGCGCGTCCAGCCCGAAGTCGTCGGCGATGCGCAGCGCGGCCACGTACATCTTGTACTGCCAGCACAGCTGCTGTTCGGTGAGCTCGGTCGCCTCGTCCGTGCCGAGACGGAACGTCATACCGGCGTCCGCGAGCCACTGCCCCACCGCCGCCGCCTCGTCATCCGGCACGCGCTGCATCTCGGCCCACAGCGCGCTCTGCGAGATGCGCTCCTTGTAGACGCCCATCGGGTTGAGCAGCTCGTCGTCGATGATCGCGTTGTACATGCCCATGCAGCCCTCGTCGAACACCCCGATGATCGCCTTGTCGCGCACGAACGCCTCGGCCAGGGCATCGCCGAGCCGCAGCTCCGGCGCGAAGCGGGCCAGCGTCGACGGGTCCCAGTCGGTCACGTGCGACTCGTCGTGCACGAGCCGCTCACCATCCAGCCAGCGGCTCAGCCCACCCAGGAACCACTCGTCGTCGAACGACCGGCTCCACAGCGAGGAGTAGGGCGTGCCCATCTTCGCCATCCCCGCGTTGAGGCCGAGCAGCCCCACCAAGCCGGGCCACTTGCCCTCGAAGTTCGCCACCGTGAGGATCGGGCCGGCGTGCGTGCGCAGACCCGCGAGGAGATGGTGGCTGTACTGCCAGACGGCCTCGACCACCACGACCGGACTCTGCGGGGGGATCCTCCTGAACACCTCGATGCCCTGCCGCTGCGAGCGGATGAAGCCGTGCCCGGAGGTCGGATCCACGTCATGGGCTCGCACGACGCTCCATCCGGCCTCCTCGATCGCCGCGGTCACCTGGCGCTCCACGGCCTCCTGCACCGGCCAGCCGGCGACGTTCGCGCTGTCGCGCAGGTCGCCGCTCGCCACGAGGAACACCGTGCGCTCGGGTGCGACGGGCACTGACGCAGGGGTGGGAAAAGTGTAGTCGCTCAACGGTTGTCCTTCTGGATCGAGGCCATCTGATGCATGGTCGGGAGCGCGGAGCGCTGGAAGTCGAGGTAGGCCGAGTACATGTCGTCGTACCGGGAGCGCCACGTGTCGTCCGGCCGGACGACACGCTCCACCGGGTTCCAGGTGTCGATGTCAACAGGCCGACCGAGCGCGGCCGCGACCAGGCGCGCGTTGCCGACGCTGGCGCCGACGGTGACCTCGCGCACGGTCTGCTCCCGGCCGGTGACATCGCTGACGATCTGGGTCCACAGCCGGCCACCGGCGCCACCGCCCACGGCCGAGACCCTGGAGAGCTCGGCCCCGCGGGCCGCGAAGTGCTCGAGGTTGTGCCGCACCGCGAACCCGACCGCCTCGAGGGCCGACCGGTAGAGCGCGCCCCGGCGGTGCTCCAGGGTCAGACCGACGATGGCCCCGCGTGCGTCCGGATCGGCGAACGGCGTGCGCTCCCCGGCGAAGTGCGGGAGGGTGAGCAGCCCCCCGCTGCCCGGGGGCACCTGCTCGGCCTCGGCGACGAGGGTGTCGAAGCGTGCCCCGAACGAATCGCTCCACCACTGGGTGATCGAACCCGACGTGGCCAGACCGCCGGCGAGACAGTAGCGTCCGGCCTCGGTTCCGCGGGTCGACCACAGCTCCTCGGCACGCAGCGAGGAGCTCGTGGTGGCGATGAGGAACATCGTCGACCCGTACATCAGCATGAGGTCGCCGGGGTGCTCGGCGCCCACGCTGACCGCCTCGCTCCAGGCGTCGATCGTGCCGACGGTGACGGGGACACCGCGCGGCACTCCCGGGAGGTCCACGGTCAGCTCACCCGCGACATCACCGCTGTACAACAGGTCGGGCAGTTCCGGGCCGGCGTCACCCAGCACCTCACGACACCACTCGGGCAGCCACTGCTCCGCCGCCAGGTCGTACATCGGCGCCGACTGGCTGGCCGAGTGATGGTCGAGCACGTACCGGCCGGTCAGGGTTCGCACCAGGAAGCCGGCGACGGTGAAGAACCGGGCAGCCCGCGACCAGACCTCCGGCTCGTGGCGGCGCACCCACAGCAGCTTCGGACCGAGCGCCTGGCTCCCCAGCACACTGCCGCACCGCTCGAGTACCGACCGCCGGCCCAGCCGGTGCTCGAGGAACCGCGCCTCCTCCACCGACCGGACGTCGATGCCGTAGAGGATCGCGGGTCGGAGCGGCTGGTCGTGCTCGTCGCAGACGACGAGGCACGGGCCCATGCCGCTCACCCCGAGCCCGCGGATGTCGAGCTCGCGGCCCGTCGTCAGCCGGTCGGTGAGAGTGCGCAGCTCGCGCATCCAGACGGTCGCGTCCATCTCGACCCGGCCGGGCTGTGGCACGGAGACGTCGTGGGCGATCGACTCGGTGGCGAGCACGGTGCCGTCGACGCCGACGAGCACGCCCTTCGAGCTCGAGGTGCCGATGTCGACCCCGAGGTACGCCACCGTGCGCAAGCTCGCCACCCGGCTCACGGTAATCGATTGCTGGTCGCAGCGGCAACGGCCGTCACCTCGGCCCGTCTGCTGGTCCCGCCTCGTCTCGACCGATGGTTGTGCCGGCCCGTACCGAGCCTTACAGTGAACTGGCACTGCCAGTAATCGATTCCTCGACGGAACCGCCTGCAGGGCGGTGACTGACGGACCCTGGATACACCTCAGCGTGGAGGACACAGTGACACGGAAGAAGAGACTGACCACGGTCGTAGCGGCCACCGCCAGCCTGGCGCTCCTGGTCGGATGCGGCGGCGGCGACGACGAGGCCGGTGGGAAGACCGAGCTCGATGTCTGGCTGTTCGGCGGGATGGGCCTGGACGAGGTCATCGCGCAGTACGAGAAGGAGAACCCCGACGTCGACGTCACGATCAAGGCGGGCAGCTCCGACGAACAGGCTCAGGCGCTGACCACGGCTCTCGCCGGTGGCAACGTGCCCGACGTCGCGGCCATCGAGGGCAGCTATCTCGGTCAGTTCAAGGCCCAGCCGCAGAACTTCGTCGACCTGCGCGACCTCGGCGCCAAGGACATCGAGGGCGAGTACCTCGACTGGCGGTGGGCGCAGGGTGTCGCCGCCGACGGTGAGGTGATCGGCATCCCCACCGACGTCGGCGGACTGGCGATCGGCTACCGCAAGGACCTCTTCGCTGCCGCCGGGCTGCCCACGGAGCGCGACCAGGTGAGTGCGTTGTGGCCCACCTGGGACGACTTCATCAAGGTCGGCGAGCGGTACAAGGCGAAGACCGGCAAGGGCATGATCGACACGGTCGTCAACGCCGTCTACAACCCGTCCAGCCGGCAGGGTGACTCGCTGTACTACGGCGACGGCGACGAGCTCGTGTACGACTCCAACCCAGCGGTGCGCACCTCCTTCGACCTCGCGATGAAGGCGATCCCGATCTCGTCGAAGATCAAGCCGTTCAGCGACGAGTGGAACGCCGGCATGAACAACGGTGACTTCGCCACCCTCCCGTTCCCGTCGTACATGATGAACTACGTGCAGCAGCAGGCTCCGAACACCAAGGGCAAGTGGGACATCGCCGCCGTTCCCGGGAAGGCGGGCAACGGCGGAGGCAGCCAGCTCGCCATCCCGGCGAAGTCCGACTCCC
>JBOFJB010000108.1:0-1681 GCA_051650465.1 Dermatophilaceae bacterium
GGCCCCCAGCACATTGTCGCGGCGTTCAACTACGGCGGCTTCGTCGTCTGGACCGACCCGCAGTTCGGCGACCTGACCGATGTGCCAGCGGTCTCGGACGACGTCGACATGGCGTACTCGGTCCTCGACCCCGCCAATAGTTGGCTCGACGTCACGGACGGGCTCGTTGCGGTGGGGCCGCACGGCGTTGAGGTGACCACGGCAGACGGAGCCGCGATGACTGACGCGGTTGTCGAGTACCTCCGGACGGTGAGTCCGGAGGATCGCGCCGCGATGTACCGGGACTACCGCGCGCTTGACCCGGGAGGTCACACTCAGGATCTGATCGGCGGCTGGATCGAGTACCGGCTCGGTGACTCCGCTGCTGGCGGCGGTCGCGGGTCGGGCAACGGTGGACGCGCAGGTGCCGCTGGCGCCACTGCGACCGACCGGGCCGACGCCGCCGTTCTCGGGGCCGGCCCGACCCGCGGTACCGCTGGCCCGGACCTCGCGCCCAGTCGGCTCCGCGGTTCGGGTAGCGGCCCGGGTGCCGCCTACGGCCGCTCGGAGAGCGGCAGCGACTCGGACAGCGACCCGGGCGACCTCGACCTGGACGAGTTCCCCCCGCAGTCGCCGAACACCCGGGCCGCGGTGGAGCATGCGCTGGAGGCATTGAAGGCGGAGCGTGACCAGATCAGGAGCCGGGTAGCCGACCTGAAGGTCGAGCTGGGTGACCTCCACGAGATGACCGTGCAGCAGTTCTGGGAAAGTCGTCTCGCGCCCAGCGGGCTCGCGCTTGGCGGGCCCGCGCGGATGGCGACTACGGACGACCGCAACACCGTGGAACAGCGCCTGGTGGAGGAGATCGCGACCGCCACGACTGATCTGCGCTCGGCGCAGCGGGAGTTCGACACCCTCCCGGCGCGGAAGGCTGCCGGGCGTCGGGCGAGGATGTACGCGCCTCGCGTGGTCACTGAGGAGCAGCTCGCTGGGCCGTGGCAGCAGATACGCCCCCCCGAAGTTCGTGACGCGGTGTCGATATCGGACGAGGCCGCCTCGCGGTTGCGGCGCAGGGTCGCCGGCCCGGACGGCATCCCGCTGCCGCACGTCAGCCCTGAGAACTGGGTTCAGGTCATCAACCCTGGGGGTCCGAGCCTGGACGGGGACGATACGGTCAGGGACGGTGAAGCGGGGACTGCGCGGCGGATCAACTGCATCGACAGTGTTCGCTCCGCGCTGGACACCTGGTTCGGGCGCCCGACGGTGGCCGGAGCCAGGCCGCTGCCACCGGGCGTCGATGAGGACGACGGAACGATGTGGGACCAGAAAGCACGCGCGATCCTGGACCGGGTCGACCGGTGGATGAGCAGCACCACTGCGGGGGATCAGCGATTCCACGAGGTGGCTGAGAACCTCGTCCAGGTTGGGCCGGGCGCCGCGGCGACGGTCACGTACTTCAGGCCCGACCGCGTGGCTGGCCACGTCATTATGGCGGTCAACGACCACGGCCGGGTCGTCTGGGCCGACCCGCAGATCGGCGTGTCGTATGGTTGGCCGCCGACGGTAGAGACCCGAAGCATCGAGTATTCAATGTTCTCGCCGACGGGGATGAGACTCGCCGTCACCGCCGGGCAGGTTCAGCCGGGCGTGCCGGCAGGCGAACTCGGTCCGGTTGCCATGGACATCGTCGGCTTGGGCTCCC
>JBOFJB010000109.1:0-11999 GCA_051650465.1 Dermatophilaceae bacterium
GAGCACATGCTCCCGGCCCACCGCGTCGGCTCTCCGTCGGGGTCCTGTCCGCGCCGGTCGCCCCAACGTTCACCGGGGAGCGGGTGAGGCCGCGCGGCCGACCGATCGGTACCGTCATCGCCCGACTGGACGCGGGGCCGTGCTGCCCTACGATTCCTCCTCGTGAAGGCCATCCGACGGTTCAGCGTCCGCCCTGTTCTCCCCCCGGAGATCGCCGCCCTCGGTGACCTCGCGATGAACCTGCGCTGGAGTTGGCATGCCCCGGTGCGCGACCTCTTCGCTTCCATCGACGCCCCGCGCTGGGTCGAGGTCGGAGAGGATCCGGTGGCGATGCTCTCGGCGGTCTCGCCCGACGAACTCGAGCGGCTCGCCGGCGACCAGGAGTTCGTTGCGCGGGTCGACGCGGCGAGGCGCGACCTCGACGACTATCTCGGTGAGGACCGCTGGTACCAGCGCTGGGGGCGGGAGCAGGAGGTGGGCGTCCCGGCATCCATCGCCTACTTCAGTGCCGAGTTCGGGATCACCGCAGCCCTTCCGCAGTACTCCGGCGGGCTCGGCATCCTCGCCGGCGACCACCTCAAGTCGGCCTCGGACGTCGGGGTGCCGATCGTCGGTGTCGGCCTGTTCTACACCACCGGCTACTTCCGGCAGAGCCTCAACCGGGACGGTTGGCAGCAGGAGACCTACCCCGTGCTCGACCCCGACGGGCTGCCACTGTCGCTGCTGCGCGACGCCGACGGCGCGCCGGCGACGGTCACGGTGGGGATGCCGGGCGGCCGCGCCCTCCACGCCCAACTCTGGCGCGCCCAGGTCGGCCGCGTGCCGCTGCTGCTGCTCGACACCGACGTGCAGGCCAACGACGACGCCGGCCGCCGCGTCACCGAGCGGCTGTACGGCGGCGCCGGAGAACTGCGGCTCCAGCAGGAGATGCTGCTCGGTATGGGCGGCGTGCGGGCGCTGCGGCTCTGGTCGCGGCTCACCGGTGCTCCCACGCCGGACGTGTACCACGCCAACGAGGGGCACGCCGGGTTCCTCGGCATCGAGCGGATCAGCGAACTCGTCGAGACCGAGCGGATGACGTTCGACGACGCACTGCAGGCGGTGCGCGGCGCGACGGTGTTCACGACGCACACGCCGGTGCCGGCCGGCATCGACCGGTTCGGGTCCTCCCTGATGGAGGAGTACTTCGGTGGTCCGCAGGCCCTTCCCGGCGTCCCGGTCGACCGGTTGCTCGCTCTCGGCGCCGAGACCTACGAGGGCGGCACCGCCGGCATGTTCAACATGGCGGTCATGGGACTGCGCCTCGCCCAGCGGGCCAACGGGGTCTCGCAGCTGCACGGTCTGGTCAGCCGCGAGATGTTCGACGGGCTGTGGCCGGGCTTCGACGACGCCGAGGTGCCGATCACCTCGATCACCAACGGCGTGCACGGGCCGACCTGGGTCGACCCTCGCGTGGTCGAACTCGCTCGCGCGCACACCGCGGCCGGTGACCTCGACACCCAGGAGTCCTGGGAGGCGCTCGCGGCGCTGCCTCGGGACGCGCTGTGGGCGACCAAGCGCGAACTGCGCCTCCAGCTGGTCCATGAGGCCCGGCGACGCACGCGCGACTCCTGGCTCGAGCGGGGCGCCTCGCCGGCAGAGCTCGGCTGGGTCGACGACGTGCTCGACCCCGACGTGCTGACCATCGGGTTCGCCCGCCGCGTGCCGACGTACAAGCGGCTCACCCTGATGCTCCGCGACCCGGCGCGGCTCAAGCGCCTGCTGCTCGACCCGGCCCGGCCGGTACAGCTCGTCATCGCCGGCAAGTCGCACCCCGCGGATGAGACCGGCAAGCAGCTGATCCAGCAGTTGGTGCGCTTCGCCGACGACCCGGAGGTGCGACGCCGCATCGTGTTCCTGCCGAACTACGACATCGCGATGGCGCTTCGCCTCTACCCGGGGTGCGACGTGTGGCTCAACAACCCGCTGCGCCCGTTCGAGGCGTGCGGCACGTCGGGGATGAAGGCCGCGCTGAACGGTGCGCTGAACCTCTCCATCCTCGACGGCTGGTGGGATGAGTGGTTCGACGGCGAGAACGGATGGGCCATCCCCACTGCCGACGGCGTGGACGACCCCGACCGTCGCGACGACATCGAGGCGGCCGCGCTCTACGACCTGGTCGAGCAGCAGGTCGCGCCGCGGTTCTACGACCGGGACGACGCGGGACTGCCGCAGAACTGGCTGTCGATGGTGGTGCACACGATGAGCACGCTCGGCCCGAAGGTGCGCGCCAACCGGATGGTGCGCGACTACACCGAGCGGCTCTACGTGCCGGCGGCCCGGTCCGGTTGGGCGCTGGCCGCTGATGGCTACCGCGGCGCGAAGGCCCTCGCCGCATACCGGCACCGCGTTGCTGAGGCATGGGACGACGTGCGGGTCGACCATGTCGAGTCGGCCGGGGTAGGGGACAGCCCCCAACTCGGCGAGACGCTCCGGGTGACGGCGTTCGTGTCGCTGGGCACGCTGGGGCCGGACGACGTCGACGTGCAGGTGGTCCACGGTCGCACGACCCACCTAGGCGACGACCTGCACGACATTGCCTCGGTCAGTCTTGCTGTCGTCGAGAACGTCGAGCCCGGCCGGTACCAGTTCGCTGGCGATCTCGTGCTCCGCCGGCCTGGTGCGTTCGGCTACACCGTTCGGGTGCTGCCCAGGCACGACGGCCTCGCGGAGCCGAGCGAACTGGGCCTGGCTGCCAGCGCCTGAGTGCGGCTGCGCCGGTGACGCAGCGTCGGTGACGCAGGGTCGGTGACGCAGCGCAGATGCGGCGCTGACGCCCGGCCTCGATGGCCACGGAGACCGCGGGTGAGGGCGGCCAGGTCTACCCCTGCGGACGACCGGGCCCCGGCGGCTCCCAGCATTGGTGGCGCCGCGTCTCGGTCCCCTTCGCGGACAGTCGGTCGGGCGCGCGCGTCCGACCGTCAGTCGACAGTGCTCGGTGCCGACGCCGAGGATGCGGCGTAGACGCGCAGGCTTCTGGCCGGAACGTGATCCCGGCCGGGAGGCTGTGGCGTCGCGGGTGTGCCGGGCAGCCGGGACGTCGCGCTGTCCCAGAGCACCTGGTAGGTGGTGACACCGGTGACTCGTGGCAGGCGCACGTCGACGTCATCCGGCCCGCCGTTGAGCACGACCAGCGCCGCGTCCTCACCCGCCTGTCGGGACGCGACGAGCATCTGCACCACCTGACCTCCCGGCTCATGCCAGCGCTCACCCATCGGCCGGCCGTCGGCGGCGTACCACTGCATGTCGAGGATGCCGTGCGGCTCGACCGGCCGCCCGAGCGCCCAGGTGTGCTGGCGCAGCACCGGGAGTGCCCGCCGTACGGCGGTGAGGTGCTGCACGCTGGCGAGCAAGTCCTGCTGCCAGGCCGCGAGATCCCAGTCGAGCCAGGTCGTCTCGTCGTCGAGGCAGTACGCGTTGTTGTTGCCGCTCTGGGTGCGGCCCATCTCGTCACCGGCGGTGAGCATCGGCACCCCGGTGGAAAGCAACAGGGTGCCGAGTAGGCCGCGGACGGTGCGAGCTCGCGCGTCGAGCACCGCGGCATCGTCGGTGGGCCCCTCGATGCCGTGGTTCCACGACGCGTTGTGGGAGGTTCCGTCACGGTTGTCCTCGCCGTTGGCCTCGTTGTGCTTGCTGTCGTAGGACACCAGATCGGCAAGGGTGAACCCGTCGTGCGCGGTGACGAAGTTGACTGAGGCGGTCGGGCCCCGGTCGAGGTGGCCGAACAGGTCACGGGAGCCGGCCAGGCGGGTGGCGAGGTCCTGGGTGCCGTCGCCCGAATGGCCCAGGGCGTGGGCGCGGCCGTCACTGACCCAGAACCGTCGGGCCGAGTCCCGGAAGCGGTCGTTCCACTCGAGGAGCGGCGGCGGGAACTGGCCGGTGCGCCAACCGTGCGGCCCGACGTCCCAGGGCTCGGCGACCAGGGTGACCTCGCTGAGCACCGGGTCGGTGCGCAGCGCGACGAGGAACGGATGGTCGGGGTCGAACTCGCCGCCGCGTCCCCGACCGAGCGCCACCGCGAGGTCGAAGCGGAAGCCGTCGACGTGGTAATCCAGCACCCAGTGCCGCAGCGAGTCGAGCACCATCCGGCACACTTCGGGGTGGCTGAGGTCGAGGGTGTTGCCGCAGCCGGTGACGTCGACGTCCCGCCCGTGCTCGTCGAGCCGGTAGTACGCGCGCTGGTCCAGGCCGCGCCAGGACAGGGTCGCCCCGGTGCTGCCCTGCTCTGCGGTGTGGTTGTACACCACGTCGAGCAGCACCTCGATGCCGTCGCGGTGGAGCAGTTTGATCATGCCCTTGACCTCGTCGACCACGCCCTGCGGGTCGGATGCCGCGGCGTACCCGGCGTGTGGGGCGAAGAAGCCCAGGGTGTTGTAGCCCCAGTGGTTGCGCCGGCCGCGGCGTACCAGGTGCGGCTCGGACGTGAACGCCTGCACCGGGAGCAGTTCGACCGCGGTGATGCCGAGCCGCACCAGATGCTCGATCGAGGCCGGGTGTGCCAGGCCGGCGTACGTGCCGCGCAGGTGTTCGGGAACCCCCGGATGACGCATGGTCTGGTTTCGCACGTGGGTCTCGTAGACCACGGTGTCCCGGCGGCGATGCGCCGGTGGCCGGTCGTCCTCCCAGTCGAAGGACTCGTCGATGACGACACTCCGCGGCACGTGCGCCCGGCTGTCCTGGGTCGAGCGGGTCTCGCCGTCGCCTCGCCACTCGCCGTCGACGAGGTGGCCGTACACCTCTGGCCCCCAGGACACCTCGCCATCCAGGGCCGCGGCGTAGGGGTCGAGGAGGAGTTTCGCCGGGTTGTACCGCAGTCCGTTCCCGGGGTCCCACGGCCCGGCGGCGCGGATGCCGTACCGGCGGCCGGGCGTCATCTCGCCGACCTCGCCGAACCACCAGCCGTGCGCGCGCTCCCGCAGTGGCACGCGGCGTTCGCTCTCGCCGGTGGCGTCATCGGTGTCGAAGAGGCACACGTCGACTGCCTCGGCGTGGCCGGCATAGACCGCGACCTCGGCGCCGCTGGCCGTCGGTGTGACGCCTGGCCGCGGCGGGAGATCGCGACCGAGCGGCCGGGGAGGGACCGACGGTCGCTGCGGTCGCGGCACCATGAGGGCGAGAGTAGCCAGTGGTTACCGTGGAGCCATGACCGATCCCAGTGCGCTGCCGAACTTCCCGCCCCCGGCCGATGAGCATCCGCTGCGCGGCCGGGTGCTCGATGTGCTTGTTGACCTCGGGCTGGCGCCGAACATCGACTCCGACGGTGATGTCGCGTTCACCGCCAACGACCAGCAACTCTTCATCCGGTGCACCGAGGGAGACGTCCAGGTGATGCGGGTCCTCGGCCAGTGGCAGATCCAGGATGATCTCGCGGCCGACCGGGCGAAACTGTTCGAGACGTGTAACGACCTGAACTTGCACATGAACCATCTCAAGACCGGGATCGCCGGGACGAGGCTGGTGGTCACTGGCGAGCACGTGGTGACACCCGGCGCCGACCTGAGCATGCTGATCCAGGTGTCCGTTCAGGTGGTGTTGTCCGGGGTGCACATCTGGCACCAGCGGATGCTCGGCATCGACCCGGCCGCGGAGGGTGGGGCCGGCGAGTCGGCGTCGTGAGCGACCGCGTGCGGCTCGAGGTCGACGGTGGCGTCAGCACGGTCCGGCTCGACCGGCTACCGATGAACGCACTCAACGCCGAGATCTAGCACGGGCTCGTCGCGGCCTGTTGTGAGGCGGCCTCGGGGCGCGATGTCGCGGCCGTCGTCGTCGACGGCGGTGAAGAGGTGTTCGTCGCGGGTGCCGACATCCCGGAGATCGAGTCGATGTCGTACACCGACACGGTCGACCTCTCCGCCCTGCTGCAGGACTTCACCCGGGCCCTCGCCCGGATGCCGAAGCTGATCGTCACGGCAATCACAGGCTGTGCGCTGGGTGGCGGGAGCGAGGTGGCGCTCGCCGGCCTGCTGCCGTCGGTGGTGTCACCGATCGCCTACAATCACTACATGGGCACGCCATTGTCGATCCGGTTCGAAGCCGACGTCCTGTCACGGCTGCGGCGCCGGGCCGACGCCGTGCCGGGTGGCAGCGTCTCGGGTCTCGCCCAGCACCTCGTTGATGAAGGGCTGCGGATGGGCGAGCACCCCGGGATCGTCTTCAAGGACGGGCCGAGCGGGCGCCGCGCCGCACTGGCTGTCGGACCTGACGTGTGGGAGGTCATCACCTTCTTACGGGAGGTCGACGAGCGAGGTGAGGACGCCGTGGCAGCTGCAGTGGAGGCGATGGGCCTCACCGAGGGCCGGGTGCGGGCGGCGTTGCACTACTACGCCCTGTACCCGGGTGAGATCGACGCAGAGATCACGCAGGCCGACGAGGAGTCACGGGCCGCCGAGGATGCCTGGCGGGTCGAGCAACGACTGCTCGCGTGAGCCCGCGCCTGCTGCTCGACGAGATGCATCCGCCGCTGGTCGCCGATTTGGTGCGGCAGCGCGGCCACGACGTGCTGCCGCTCGTGGCCGACCCGCTGATGCGCGGGATGACCGATGACGAGGTCTTCACTTGGGCGGCGCGGGAGGGTCGGCGCATCGTCACCGAGAACGTCAAGGACTTCCGCCGCCTCCTGCTGGCCGTTGGGGACGGTGCCCCGGTCGCTCCGCTCCTGTTCACTTCCAGCCGCACGTTCCCTCGAACGCGGCGCAACCCGGGTCCGCTGGTGGACGCCCTGGATGCCTGGCTCACCGCACCGGATGCCGACCGCCGGCCCGTCGAGGACTGGCTGGTCCCCCGGTAGCCGGTCGACCAAGCCGTCGGTGGCGGGGAAGTCGGCTGCGGACGCGCGAACTGCCGCGCCACGAGCCGACTTCCCCGCCACGAGCGAGGCGCCGGCCGCCCCGCGCTCCGAACAGGCCTGACGCAGGTGGTGACCGTCACCTTCCTCGGACGTCGGATCATGGTCGAACGGCTGAGAGACTGGAGTCCTGCCAGCGCCGGAAGCGGCGCGACGGGATCCGCACTATCGAAATGACTCATTGGCACTACCGAGTGACAAGGACAGGGCACGCATGAACATCGTCGTCTGCGTCAAACACGTCCCGGACGCGCAATCCGACCGCGCGTTCACCGAGTCCGACCACACCGTTGACCGGGCCGGAACTGATGGGTTGCTCTCCGAACTCGACGAGTACGCCGTCGAGGAGGCCCTGAGAGTCCGTGATGCTCTCGGTGGCGGCGACGTCACCGTGGTCACTATCGGCCCGGCGACTGCCGCCGATGCGATCAAGAAAGCCCTGCAGATGGGTGCCGATCGGGGCGTCCACGTGCTCGACGACGCGATCCACGGCTCGGACGCCATCGCGACCTCACTCGTGCTCGCCGAGGCGGTGCGCAAGGCCACCGAAGGCCGCCCCGAACTCGTGCTCACCGGGATGGCCTCGACGGACGGTGTCATGGGTGTCGTGCCCGCGATGCTCGCCGAGCGGCTCGGCCTACCCCAGGTCACCTACGCCGCCGAACTCACCGTCGCGGGCGACACAGTCGTCATCCGGCGCGACGGGGACACCGCGAGCGAAACCGTCGAGGCAAGACTGCCGGCGCTGGTCTCGGTCACCGACCAGATCAACGAGCCGCGCTACCCGTCGTTCAAGGGGATCATGGCCGCGAAGAAGAAGCCGGTCGACACCTGGAGCCTCGCCGACCTCGGCGTCGACCCCGCCCACGTCGGTCTCGGCGCTGCGTGGACCGAAGTGCTGGCGGTCGCCAAGCGGCCGGCGCGCCAGCAGGGTCAGGTCGTCACCGACGAGGGTGACGGCGGCACCAAGCTCGCCGAGTTCCTCGCCGGCCAGAAGTTCCTCTGACCCGTCCGACGCGCACCACATCCAGGAGACCCGACTGCCATGGCCGAAGTTCTCGTCCTCGTCGACCACGCCGGTGGGCGTCTGCGCAAGGCCACCGCTGAGTTGCTCACCGTCGCTCGTCGTCTTGGCGAGCCCAGTGCCGTACACATCGGGCCCGGCGCCGAGACCGCGCAGAAGACTCTCGCCAAGTACGGCGCCTGCAAGGTGTACGTCGTCGATGCCCCCGACGCTGCCGACTTCCTGGTCGCGCCGCAGGCGGAGGTGCTCGCCGCGTTGGTCGAAAGAGTCTCTCCGGCGGCCGTTCTCGTGTCGAGCAACCCGGCCGGCAAGGAGGTCGCCGCTCGCCTGGCCATCAAGACCGGGTCCGGTCTCATCACGGATGCCGTCGACGTCACCTCCGGCTCGAACGGCATCGAGACCGTGCAGTCCGTGTTCGCCGGCGCGTACACGGTGACCGCGAAGGTCACCACCGGTACACCGGTCATCTGCGTCAAGCCGAACTCGGTCACCATCGAGTCGGGCCCGGCCGACGGCACGCTCGTACCGGTCGAGGTCACCATCAGCGACGCCGCCCGGGCGGCCCGCATCACCGACTCGCAGCCGAAGAAGGCCACCGGGCGGCCCGAGCTTGCCGAGGCCGCCATCGTGGTGTCCGGCGGCCGCGGCACCGGCGGTGACTTCGGCCCGGTCGAAGCGTTCGCCGACAGCCTCGGCGCGGCGGTCGGCGCTAGCCGGGCGGCGGTCGACGCCGGCTGGTACCCGCACGGCAACCAGGTCGGCCAGACCGGCAAGCAGGTGTCGCCGCAGCTCTATGTCGCGGCGGGCATCTCGGGTGCCATCCAGCACCGCGCCGGGATGCAGACCTCGAAGACGATCATCGCGGTGAACAAGGACCAGGAGGCGCCGATCTTCGACCTCGTCGACTTCGGCGTCGTCGGCGACCTGTTCTCGGTGTTGCCGCAGGCCGCCGACGAGGTCACCAAACGCAAGGGCTGAGGTCCGCCGCAGACGCGGATGACCATCCCGCAGCGCGGCAGGTTTCACCGACGTCCGTGGTGGCGGGTCATCGGCGGGCCGTCGGTCAGCGGCGCCGGCCGTCATCCGCTTCGACCGTAGAATCGGCGCTCGTGACCCACTACCTCGACCACGCGGCGACCACGCCGATGTTCCCCGCGGCGATCGAGGCATACACCGAGCAGGCCGCTCGGCCGGGCAATGCGTCTTCGCTGCACTCCTCGGGGAGGGTCGCACGGGCGGTGGTCGAGGAGTCGCGGGAGCGCATCGCTGCCGTGCTGGGCGCCCGACCCTCGGAGGTGGTCTTCACCTCCGGTGGCACCGAGGCCGACAACCTCGCGGTGGTCGGTGCGCATGTCGCCCGGCGGGCCGCCGACCCTCGGTGTCGACGCGTCGTTGCCAGCGCGGTCGAGCACCATGCCGTGCTCGACCCGGTGCTGCACCTCGCCGCCGACGAGGGCGCCGAGGTGACCTGGCTGGAGCCCGACCGGTGCGGGCACATCGCGGTCGACGACCTTCGCGCGGCCCTCGTCGAGCATCGCGACCAGGTGAGCGTGGTGTCGGTGATGTGGGCGAACAACGAGGTGGGCACGGTGCAGCCGGTCGCCGATCTGGCGGCCGTGGCTCGTGAGCACGGGGTGCCGTTCCACACTGACGCGGTTCAGGCCGTGGCCCATCTTTCCGCCCGGTTCGAGGACTCGGGTGCCGACCTGATGACGGTCAGCGCCCACAAGGTGGGCGGGCCGCACGGCGTCGGAGCATTGCTCGCCCGCCGGGACGCCCCGCTGGCACCGCTGGTCTTCGGTGGCGGGCAGGAGCGGCAGGTGCGCAGCGGCACCCTCGACGTGCCCGGCATCCGGGCCTTCGCCGTCGCGCTCGAGGAGACGGTCGCGGTCCGCGATATCGAGAGCAAGCGGGTCCTCGGTTTGCGTGACCGGCTGGTGGAGGGGGCCCTCGCTCTGGGTCTCGGCATCACGGTCAGCGGCTGTTGGCGGTCCGGGGACGCCGAGGGCCGGTTGGCGAACAACGCCCACCTCCTCGTCCCGGGCTGCGAGGGCGACTCGCTGCTCTACCTGCTCGACGCCGCCGGCATCGAGTGCAGCACCGGGTCGGCGTGCCGCGCCGGGGTGCCCCAGCCGAGCCATGTGCTGCTCGCCATGGGCTACACCGAGGCCGAGGCTCGTGGCGCGTTGCGGCTCAGCTTGGGCCACACCTCGACCGAGGCCGACGTGGATGCGGCGCTCGCCGCGCTGCCGGGTGTGGTCCAGCGGGCGCGGAGGGCTGGGGGGGCGGCCTGATGCGGGTCGTCGCTGCAATGTCCGGTGGGGTCGACTCCGCTGTCGCGGCGGCCCGAGTGCTGGATGCCGGGCACGAGGTGGTCGGGGTCCACCTCGCACTGTCGCGCTCGGCGGCGACGTTGCGCGAGTCAGCGCGGGGGTGCTGCACCATCGAGGATGCCGGGGACGCCCGGCGGGTGGCCGATCGGCTCGGCATCCCGTTCTATGTCTGGGATCTGGCGGGGCGGTTCGAGCGGGACGTGGTCGACGACTTCGTCGCTGAGTACGCTGCGGGCCGCACGCCCAACCCGTGCCTGCGCTGCAACGAGCGGATCAAGTTTGCCGCGCTGCTCGACAAGGCGGTGGCGCTCGGTTTCGACGCGGTGGCCACCGGTCACTACGCCCAGGTGGCTGACGGGCCGGCGGGTCGCGAGCTGCACCGGGCGGTCGACCCCACCAAGGACCAGTCCTACGTGCTCGGCGTGCTCGACGCCGAACAACTCTCTCGTTCGCTCTTCCCGTTGGGCAGATCGACCAAGGCGCAGGTGCGCGAGGAGGCTGCCGTGCGCGGATTCTCTGTGGCTCGCAAGCCGGACAGTCACGACATCTGCTTCATCCCCGACGGCGACACCCGGGCGTGGTTGTCGCGGCGGCTGGGGGAGCGGCCCGGCGAGTTGGTCGACGCCGTCTCCGGCGCGGTCGTCGGAACCCATGCGGGAGCGCACGGGTTCACCGTGGGGCAGCGGCGCGGGCTCGGCCTCGACCGGTCATCGCTCGACAGCGATCCGCGCTACGTCGTCGAGGTCGACGCTACGGCCAACCGGGTGCTCATCGGCACGGCCGACCTGCTCGGTGTCGACGTGATCGAGGGCGCCCACCTGCGCTGGTGCGGCCCAGTACCGGTAGGTGAGGTGCGCCTCGGCGCGCAGGTGCGCGCGCATGGCGAGGAGGTGCCCGCCACCGCCCACGTGGCCGGCCCGGATGCTGGCGCGCGGGGGGGCGAGAGCGCGTCATCCGTCGTGGTGCACCTGGAGCGGCGGGTGCGCGGCGTGGCGCCTGGGCAGTCGGTCGTGTTGTACGACGGCAGCAGGGTGGTCGGGTCGGCGACGATTACCGGCACCAGCCGTGCCGGCTGAGCCACCGGCTGAGCCACCGGGAGATCTGTCGGGTGCCGCGGCTGCCCAGGTGGCTGCAGATCGCCGGGCGCTCCGGGAACGGTTGGTCGCGATGGAGGGCGACATGGCGCGGCTGCACGCGGCGTCTCGGGACTCCAACGCTGATGACGAGCACGACCCCGAGGGCCAGACGATCGCCTACGAGCGGTCTCAGCTTGCCGCGCTGATCGGCAGCGCGCAGGCCCGGCTTACCGAACTCGACGCGGCAGTGAGCAGGCTCGCGGCCGGCACCTGGGGCCGGTGCGAGCGGTGTGCGGCGCCGATTCCGCCGGAGCGGCTCGACGCCCGGCCGGCGGCGCGCACGTGTGTGCGGTGCGCCGACGCCGCATCGGGTCGAGGTGCCTGAGCCGGGCAGGAATGTTTCATTTTCAACTTCCGTTGCACTGTCGCGGCTCGACCGCCCACCAGGAATCAACCAGAGGAGGACGCGCAATGCCTGCTGTGACCGTCGACAACGTGCTCGCTCTGCCGCGGACCACCGAGCCGCCCGTCACCGCGGTGTCCCGCCCGGTGCGTTCGCTCACCACGGCACCGCAGGGGTTCGAGGGCGAGGGCTTCCCGGTGCGCCGCGCCTTCGCCGGAGTCGACCTCGCCGCGCTCGACCCCTTCATCCACATGGACCAGATGGGTGAGGTGGAGTACGC
>JBOFJB010000110.1:0-3091 GCA_051650465.1 Dermatophilaceae bacterium
CGGTCCCGGAGCGTGGTCACCTCCTGGAGGACGACACCGATCAGTGGCGATTCCGAGCGCGGTCATCCGCGGCCCTGGTCGGGTTCCTTGAGCAGGAGGTGACGGGAAGAGGCGAAGCCCAGCCGCTCGTAGACCGGTAGAGCCGCATGGCTGGAGTGCACCGTCACTCGAACGGTTCCCGAACGCCGAGCGTGGTCCGTCGCGGCTCGGACGAGCGCCGAACCGATGTGTCTCCCGCGGTGCTCCGGCACGACGAAGACGCTCTGGATGTCCGCCGACAGGCGGGTGGGCGCGCCCGGCCTCGGGACCCGTGGGACGAACGCCAGCCACACCATGCCGATGACCTCGGCGTCGGAGGTCCGAGCGACGAAGGCGACGTGCGAGTGCTCGTGGTCGGTCCACCAGGTCGTGAGGTCGACCGCGAACGACTCGACGGTCTGTTCGCTCCGCTCGTCCGGCGCAGCGAGCGACCAGAGCAGGCGAGCCAGGTGCGCCACGTCCGCCTGGTCCGCGACACGGATGTCCATGGACGTCAGTCTGGCTCTGATGCCACCCGCATCGATCTCGACGTACTCACGAGCCCCTGGCGCCGGCCCGGATGGCGACCTCGAGTCCGACGTAACCGCGAAGGTGGATGCCGGCGCCAAGGTCGTGGCACGACAGGGCAGGACGGAGCCCATGATCGCCGGCACGTCGTCGCCCCGCCTCGGCGTCGTTGTCGGGATGTGGGTGCGGCGCGGCGGAACGCATACCCTGGTCCGGACCCGGTCCCGTGCGGACCGGTTCGACCGCTCCGTGGTCGAGCGGTGCACTCAGCAGACGAGGAGACCCGGTGGGCAAGAAGTCCGCGACGACGAACCGCGGCCGACAGGCGAAGATCGACGAGCTCCGCCAGGTGCAGAAGTCGAAAGACAGACGCAACCGGATAGCCATCGTCACCGCTGCCGTCACCGTCGTCGGCCTGATCGCCGGAGCCGTGGCGTTCGCGGTGTGGCGCGACATCGCGAACACACCGAGCCTGGCGGCGGTACGAACCTACGAGGTGGCCCGCGACCACACCAGCGACCCGGTCACGTACGACCAGACTCCCCCGGTCGGCGGCCCTCACAACGCGGTCTGGCTCAACTGCGGCGAGTACGACACCCCGGTCGAGAACACCCTCGCGGTGCACTCTCTCGAGCATGGCGCCGTGTGGGTCACCTACCGCCCGGGCACCTCGGAGGCCGACCTCGAGACGTTGCGCGACGCGCTGCCCGACACCTATACATTGCTCACCCCGTACGAGGGTCTGACGGCACCGGTGGTGGTCTCGGCCTGGGGAAAGCAGCTCGCACTCACCGGCGCGGACGACCCCCGCCTACCGGAGTTCATCACGACCTACCGGCAGGGGCCGCAGACACCCGAGCCCGGTGCCGCCTGCACCGGAGGCAGCGACGGTGAGCTGCCTCCAGCAGCGCCCGCCTCGCCGTCACCGAGCGCGCCGCCGCCTTCCCCGTCGCCGACGTCGTGAACACCGCTCGTGGGCTGGCCGAGACTACTGCGGCCCCTCACGACCCCGGCGGGCCGGACGCGACCGGCCCGCGCCGGACACCGTCCCGGAGGACGGTCGTCGTCGCGGCCGTGGCCCTCGTCGTCGGTGCGCTCGTCGGCGCGGGTGCGACAACTCTTGCCGGGCGGGCTCCGTCCGGCACCTCGATCGATGCCGGGTTCGCTCGCGACATGCAGACCCACCACGCGCAGGCGGTGGAGATGGCGCTGCTCGTGCGCGACCGCAGCGACGACGAACAGATCCGCACGGTCGCCTATGACATCGCGACGAGCCAACAGCAGCAGATGGGCCAGATGTACGGCTGGCTCGTGCAGTGGGGTCTGCCGCAGACGGCGAGTGAGCCGCCGATGGCGTGGATGCAGCGCGCCGGCCACGACATGGGTGGCATGGAGTCGGCGGGGCGTGACACCGCGGCCATGCCCGGAATGGCCACGTCCGATCAGCTGGAGCAGCTCGAAGCCGCCGACGGTGTGGCCGCCGAGCGGCTGTTCCTCGAGCTGATGATCGCTCACCACCGAGGCGGTGTGCAGATGGCCGATGTCGCCCGTTCGAACGCGGGAACCACGGAGGTCCGCACGCTCGCGACGGCGATCAGCGAAGCACAGGAAGCCGAGATCGCGCTGCTGGCATCGCTGCTCGACACCCGTCGTTGACCGTCCCGGCCTGGTCGACCGCTCCCGCGGAGCGGCAGCTCGCGAGCGGCAGGCCTGATCTCAGGTAGCGCCCCCGCCACGAGGAGGTGGTGACACCCGACGCAACCGACGGGCCTCGACCTCGTACCTGCTCGCTACCGCTCCCCCGGCACGATAGAACCGGCGACGCAACGAGCCCTCCACCTCGACCTCGTCGTCGATCGACAGCCGGTCGGCAACTCGCCGGACCCCAGCGGTCCAGCACGCGACATCGATGGTGTCGACCGCGCGTCGCGGTCGGCCCGCCCGGCCACGTGCCGCCCCCGATGATGCGGGTCGCGGCACGACGACACGGAGCATGCGTACCGTGTCGCCACTGGGCAGTGTACGGGGCTCTCCGCTCGCGGTCACCCGCCCGAGGAGCAGCACCGTGTTGACCTCCGACATGGACCCGCACGCTCCTCTCGCCGGACCGGCGCCGGCTGAGGCAACAGCGTCGATCCCCGGGATCGTGCGAGTCCACCTTCTCCGGTCCTGGCAGGCATGTCTGTGGAGAACGCGAGCTGCCACGTCGTCCCTGTGGACGCTCGGCCATCGTCCGTTCAGGCCGCGCTGCCCACTTCGGAGGCGGATGATGTGGCGGTCACCTATCGTGGCAAACGACGCGTTCGACGACGCGTCGTGCCGATGTCGACGCAGCGGCACCACCTCGGGAACAGGTCATCCACGTGCGAACGGAAGCGCAACGGCGAGCGGTGCCGAGTCTCGCAGCAGCGCTCACCGCACTGGTCCTCGGAGCCACTGCCGCATCGCCGGCGGCGGCCCGCGACGAGAATGACGCCGGCCGCGCTGCTGCCACCCCGAGCACCACCCAGTCCGCCCGCCCGACGGCATCCGCCTCGCCCAGCTC
>JBOFJB010000111.1:0-18572 GCA_051650465.1 Dermatophilaceae bacterium
CCCGACCACCGCGCGGTGCCCGAGTTCTACCGGCGGCTCGGCTCGGCCTCTGCCCTGCTCACCGCACTGGGTGCGACCGACATGCACCACGAGAACGTCGTGGCGGCCGGCCGTCATCCGGTGCTGCTCGACCTCGAGACGGCCCTGCACGCGTCGTCGGCGCTGCGCGCCCATGAGTTGTCGGCCGCGATCATCCACCGGCTCAAGAGCTCGTCCGCCAACACCCTGATGCTCCCGCAGCGGCTCCCCACCGGCCCGTACAGCGTGCTTCTCGGCGGCATCGGCGTGCCCTACGAGCAACGCTCCGAGCGCACCGACCACGTGCTCGTGCACCGGGACACCGACGGTGTCGACCTCGCCCGCCGCACCTACCCGTTCGCTCACCGCGACAACGTGCTCCGCGGCCCGGACGGCGCACCGACCGACGTCCTCGACCACGTCGCCGACCTGGTGGCGGGGATGCGCGAGGCCACCGCGGTCATCGCCGCCCGCGCCGACCGGCTGGTCGGGCGCCTCGACGACCGACCGCTCGAACTGCGCCAGATCGTGCGCTCCACCGCGGTCTACGGCCGGGTGCTCGAGGCGGCGACCCACCCCGACAACCTCGGCGGGCCGGATGGCGTGGAGCGGGTCCTTGGCCTGCTCGGCCCGCCGCCGGGGATCGACCGACGGGCGGTGCAGACCTTCGTCCTCGCTGCCGAGCGTGCCGCATTGCGCCGCGGTGACGTGCCGTACTTCTCCATCCGTGCCGACGACGTGCGGCTGGTGTCCGAGGGCGAGGCGTCCGGCCCGTTCACCGACCTCTCGCCGCGCGACCGTGCGGTGCACGGCATCCGGTCCACCCGCGTGCGCGGCCTGCCGTTCGAAGAGTTGCTCCTCGAGGAGGGACTGGCCGAGTTGCGGTCGGTGCGTCGCCGGCACCAGCCCGGGTACCGGCCGCGGTCCGCCGGCTCGTGGGGCGAGGCGTTCCTCGGCGCCGCCGGCATCGACGCCGCTGCCGTGCTCGACCGCCTGGTCGAGGTCTCCGTCACGGTCGACGGCGTCGACGGCGTCGAGCGCGGTTGGGTCCCCGGCGCGTTCGCACCGCACCTGGCCACCTTCGACCCGGGCTCGAGCGTGTCGCTGCACGACGCCGGCGGCATCCTGCTGCCGTTCGAACGGTCCGGCGCCGCGGAGGTCGCCGCGCAGGCCAGACGTGGGCTGCGCGGATTGGCTCGGGTGTACCGCGAGCGGCTCGCCGCACTGCCGTGGTCGGCCGCGTCGGGTGCGCTGTCGGTGGAGTACGTGCTGGGCCACGCCGACGCGACGCTGCCGCTCCCTACCGCCGGTGCCGAGGTGCACGCCGACGACACGATGCGGGGCGCACCGGGTGCCGCTGTGCTGCTCGCCGGCTTCCCGGGCACCGATCCTGCGGTGCTCGGGCGGCTCCGCTCGGTCATCGCCCACGACGTGGCTGGGTCGGGCCGGCTCGACCTCGCACACGGGCCGCTGGGGCTGCTGTGGGCGCGGCACCGGCTCACCACCGCGCTCGGCGACACCGCGGCAGCGACCGGGGCTGCCCGCCGCATCGCCCGGCTGGCTGGCAGTCGGGACGACGCTCCGGCGGGGTGGTGCCATGGCCATGCCGGCCTGCTCGCCGTGGCTGCCGCCACCGACGCCGAGGATGCCGACCTGCGCTGGCATGCCGAGCGGGCGGTGCAGTTGCCCGAGGTGGGCGAGCCGGTGGACCTCTCGGTGTGCCACGGTGCGGCCGGTGTGGTGCAGACGCTCGTCCACTGTGCCGAAGTGCGCGGCGCCCGCTGGCCGCTCGACGTCGCTGCCGACTACTGGCCGCGAGTGGCCAAGCACGCCCGCGACGAGGGCTACGTCACGGGCGACACCGGACGGCAGGGCGTGCTTGGGTACTTCCTCGGCTGGTCGGGTATCGCCGACACGGGCCTACTGCTCGCGGCGGCGATGGCCGGCGGGCGTCCGTGGGTGCCGCTGTCGATGACCTCCTCGTGCGCCGAGGCCGAGAGCCGGCGATGACCTCCACTGACGAGCCGTGTTCGCCGGTGCGCCACGACGAGCCCGGCCGTTCATCGCGGTCGCGAGTGTCGGTGCTGTTCGGTCAGCAGGTCGACGACCTCGACCCGCTGGTGCGGCACGGTCGGCTGTGCGCGGCGCGGGGGGTGCGGTTGTGGCTCGGGCAGTCGATGACGGTGGAAAGCCACCTCGCGCTGGCCACTCTCGCCGGCGCCGGCATCCGTGTCGACGTCGGTCTCGGTGTGGCGGTGGCACCGCTCACCACACCGGCCCTGGCCTGGGCCCAGGCCGCGTCATTGGCTCGCTTGACCGGACGGTCGGTGGCAGCCGGGTACGGCATCGGCTCCCGGGCCGTCGCCGAGGCGGTGCTCGGTGCACCCCTCGAGGCGCCGGCCCGGTGGATGCGGCGGTTCGTCACCGAACTCGACGCGATGCGGCTGGCGGACGAGGGCGCGGTGGCCGCACGAATAGAGCTCGGCTGCGGCGTGCTCCGGCCGGCGATGGCCCGCGAGGCGGCCCGGGTAGCCGACTTCGTCGTTACCTGGCTCACCCCGCACGCCTACCTCGTCGGCACGGTGCTGCCGGCCCTCGCGGACGGAGCCGCCGTCGCCGGCCGGCCTGCGCCGCGGCTGGTGAGCATCGTGCCGTGCGCCGTGCGCCGGCCCGGCCGCGACCCGGTGCGGCTGGCGGCGGTGGCCGTGGGCCAGCACCTTCGCGCGCCGCACTATGCGGCGATGCTCCGGCGCGCCGGCGTCGACCTGAACGGCGACCTCGGACCTGACCTCCGGGCCACGCTCAGCACGGGAGTCTTCGTCTACGGTTCGGCCGAGGAGGTGGCGGCGAGCGTGCATGCGCAACTCGCCGCAGGCGCCGACGAGGTGGTGCTGAACGTCGGAGCGATCGGCCTCGCCCACGGTCCCGAGGCGGCGGTGGCCGATCTGGACGCCGTCCTGGACGCCGTGGTCATCGGGAGACACCAGCCCGGGTCCGCTACGGTCGGTATCGGGGGATGACGGTCGTGCTGAAGCCTGACGCGTCGCCGTCTGATCCCTGTGGTCTCACCCCCAGCTTCGCCGCGTCGTCCGCGTCGTCCGCGTCGTCCGCGTCGTCCGCGCCGCCATCCGGGCGTCCGCCGCTCCGCGTCATCCGGACCATCCGCGCCGCTCGGCATGGTCGTCCGCGTCCCTCGATCCGTCCGACCCACGAAAGGTGGCCGCCATGGCCCGACGTCTGGTGTTCCTGCTGCTCCTGGCCCGCTACGGCTGGCCGCTGGCCATCGGGGTCGTGCTCGCCGCGCCGCTGGTCGAGCGCGGCCGGTGGCCGGTGGCCGCCGTCGTACTCCTCGCCGCTGTCGTCGCCGCCGTGGTGACCTTCCGCCGCGTCGACCTCCCCCGGCTGCGGGCGATGGGTCAGGAAACCTCGTGACCGGACTCGCGTCGGCACGCCGCCCGGTACCGGTGCGCTTCCAGCGGGTGTCCAAGTCCTACGGCGCGCACCGGGTGCTCGACGAGGTCGATGTCGAACTGCGTCCGGGTGCGGTCACGGCGCTGCTCGGCCCCAACGGTTCGGGCAAGACCACCGCGCTGCGCCTCCTGCTGGGTCTCGAGCGCCCCGACTCCGGCCAGGTGCTCGTCGGCGACACCCCCTACCGGCGGCTGCGCTTTCCGCTGCAGCAAGTCGGGGCACTGCTCGACGCCGCCTGGGTGCACCCGCGTCGCTCCGCGCGCGCCCACCTCAGCTGGCTCGCCCAGGCATCGGCGATCCCGACCGCGCGAGTTGCCGGCGCCCTGGCCCGGGTGGGCCTGGCCGAGGTCGCCGACAACGCGGTCGGCACGTTCTCGCTCGGCATGCGGCAGCGGCTCGGCATCGCCGCGACCATCCTCGGCGACCCCGCCGTGCTGGTCTACGACGAGCCGCTCAACGGGCTCGACCAGGGTGGCGTCGCCTGGATCCGGCAGTTCCTCCGTGACCAGGCGGATGACGGTCGCACGGTGCTGCTCTCGACCCACCTGCTGCGTGAGGTGGAGCAGGGCGCCGACGACATCGTCGTGCTGGCCGGTCGCACGGTGCGGTACGCCGGGCCGGCGGCCGGGCTGGGCGGCGAGACACGTGGCGTCGACGTCGACGTCGCCGACGCCGAGGGTCTGGAGCCCGTGCTCGGCCGGCTGGCGGTCGAGCACGGCTGGTCGATGACGGCCCGCCCGGCGCCGGACGGCATCCGCGCGCTCACCGTCCACGGCGCGGAGGTCGAGGACGTCGTCAGCGTGCTCAGCGCGACCGCGGTTCGAGTGCGCCATGCCCGGCCGAGCGACTCGCTCGCCGACGCCTACCGGCGGCTCACCGCCGACCTCGCCGACCATGTCGGTCAGGTAGGTCAGGTAGGTCTCGCCGACCCTGTCGGGCAGGCCGAGCACCTCGGGCGGGCCGCCGGCCGCACCGACCACGACAGCGGAGCCGCCGACCGCTCCCGACGACGAGACGAGGCACGCCAGTGACCCCCACACCCGTGACCGCGCTGGCCCGCGCCGAGTGGAGCAAGTGGACCAGCACCCGGGTCCCGTACACCTACGGTGGGGCGGCGGTGGGGCTCTCGGTGCTCATCGCCGGCCTGCTCGCCCTGGCGATGGGCCAGGCCAACGACTTCTGCAGCGAGCCGGGTGCCGACTGCCGGACGCCGACGATCACCGCGCCCGACACCATCGTCACCGCCGGGGTGCTCGGTGACGGCAGTCCGGGAGCGGGCCTGATCGCGTTGATGCTGTTGGGGGCGTCCTCGATCCTCGTCGAGTACCGGTACGGAACCCTCGGGTCGACGCTGCTCGTGGCGCCGCGCCGGGGCCTCATCGTCGCCGTCAAGGCCGCTGTCGCCGGCGGGCTGGCCTTCGCCCTGGGCGCCGTCGCGGCCGTCGGGTCCGGCCTGGTCTTCGTCCTCCTCGGCGGGACCGCTGCCGCACAGGTCATCCCCTGGTCGGCCGCGTCGGTCGAGATCTCGCTGCGCACCGCGCTGGTCGTGGCATGCGCCGCGGCTGGTGGGGTGGCCCTGGCCGCGGTCGTCCGCAACGCCATCGTGGTGGTAACCCTGGTCGTCATGTGGCCGCTGGTCGTCGAGCCGCTGCTTCCGGCACTGCTGCCGGGACACGCCGAGCAGATCGCCGGTGTGCTCCCGTTCACCAACGCACGCCACTTCGTGGGCTTGGACGTCGGCGAGGCCGCCATGGCCTCGGGTCCGAACCTCGCCGGGGCGATCTTCGCCGGGTGGATGCTTCTGCTGCTCGCCGCCGCCGTCGTCGTGATCGAGCGCGACCGGCCTCGATAGCGGGGGCGGCAACGTTTCGTTCGACCGGGTCGGATGCAGCGGATGCGCCCCGGCCGCCGGGCTCAGCCGCTCGGCTGCCGGGCTCAGCCGCTCCCCGGCCGGTGCGCAGCGGATCTCGCCGCCGCTCAGATCAGGCCGCGGGTGCGCGCGATCCGGGCGGCCTCGACCCGGGTCGAGGCGTGCAGTTTCGTGATCGAACTCGAGAGGTAGTTGCGCACGGTCCCGGGCGAGAGGAACAGCTCATCGGCGATCTGGTTGGTGGGCAGTCCCTGGTCGACGAGCCGGAGGATGTCGCGCTCGCGGTCGGTGAGCGGGTTCGGCCCGGTGGTGAGCGCCTCCGCGGCAACCGCGGGGTCGATGGCCAGGCCACCCGCGGCGACGCTCCGGATGCTGTCGACGAGTTGCCGAGCGCTCAGCGTCTTGACCAGGTAGCCGGAGGCACCGGCGGCGAGGGCGGCGGACAGGTGCCCGGTCCGGGGCAGCGAGGTCAGCAGGATGACGCGGCACGAGGGCAACGCGGCGCGTACTCGGGCGCAGGCCTCGATACCGGTGGCGCCGGGCATGACGACGTCGACCAGCGCGATATCCGGGTGGTGCTCGAGGACCGCCGCCAGCACGTGGTCGCCACGGGTCACCCGGGCCACGACCTCGAGGCCCGGTTCGGTGCCGAGCAGCGACTCGAACGCCTCGGCGACGAGGTCGAGATCCTCGGCGATCAGGATCCGAATCCCCATCGGGCGCCCTTCCATCCGATCAGGTCGCCGGGGCGACCTGAGCCCGAACCGGTGGGCTGCGACAATCCCGCCGGGAAGCGGACCAGCACGTGGTACCGGCCACCCTCGAGGGCCCCGGTGGAGATCCGAGCGCCGAGGTGGGCCACGGTCCGCTGCCACCGGCGTTGTCCCGAGCCGGCACCGACCGGCGCGGACCCGGCGGACGGTCTCCGGGCTCCGTCGTTCGTCACCGACAGGACGACCTCGTGGGCGGAGCAGCGGATGGCGATGACGCACCGGGTGGGAGCGGCATGCCGGAGCATGTTCGTCACGGCTTCGCGCAGCACGAGAGCGGAGGCGTCGGCGACGGCCCGGTCGGCGACGTGGTCGGCACTGATGACGGCCACGACACCGAGCCGTTCGCACACCTCGCGCGCCGAGCACAACTCGCTCGGCAGGGTCGCTGCCACCGGCTCGACCGACAGCCGACCGAGTTGGTCGATGCCCCGGTCGACGAGGGACTGCAGGGAGGTCAGTTGTTCGACCACCTGGCAGTCGACGGGACGCCCGCTCTTCGACGCGGTGTCGATGGCCGCGCGGATGTCCTGACGGGCGGCGCACAGGGTGCGTCCGATCTGCTCCCTCAGCTCGTCACCGAGCCGAGCCCGGTCCTGGTCGACGCCGCGGTGGAGTGCGGTCGCGTCGGCGGGGGTGGCTCGGTCGGCTGGAGTGGCTCGGTCAGTTCGGTCGGCGAGGCGGTCGAGAATGGCCAGCAGCACGGTGAGCGCCAGGACCAGCCAGATCGACGGAGGCGTCCCAGGGCCAGCGGAACGGATGCTGTTGTGGGCGAGGCTCGCTGCCGACCCGAGGACGAGGACCGCGGTCGTCGCGGCCAGCCACCATCGGCGCACCGAACGCACCAGGATCGTTGTGCCGAGGACGAGGAGCAGGCCGGCTCCGGGAGCGACCAGCGCGGCGCCGAGGCAGGTGATGGCGAGCGCCTGCGCCATCCGCGGCCGCCGGCGCGGCGTGAGGACCCAGACGCAGAAACCGAGGGCGGACGCCCCCTGCACGACCTGCCACGGCGGTGGGTCGTCGAGCCCGGTGGCCGCGAACCACGCGAGCACGACGGCGGCGCTCGTGACACCGGGGCCTCGTGGATCGTCGAGGAGGGTGCGCGGACCGGCATCCGGTGCGGTCATCGGACGAGCCGGACGGGGTGGGCTGCGGGCAGGCAGGCCTCGAGAGCCCAGGCGCGGTGGCTGTCGGACACCGTGACCGACCCGTCGGCCCGGTCGACGGCATCGACCACTCGCCCCGGGGTGTCGGGTGCTGGGCCCAGCCGCCGGTGCACGACCACGCGGACGACCGTGGCGTCATCCGGTGCGACATGGAGGCGGGTGTACACCCGCATGGCTGTGCGCAGGGCGACGGCGACGGTGACGCACTCGCGGAGCACCAGTCCGGCGAGTGCTTGGTGGTGGGACGGAAGGCGGTGGGCCTGGTCGACGACGAGCTCGATGCCGAGCCGGACGCAGAGCCCCCTCGCGAGCTCGAGCTCGTCATCCCAGGTGCTGATCACCGGTTGGGCGGCCATCGTGCGCACCCGTCGCTCGCCGGCGGCGAGGGTCTCCCGGAGACGGCTCAGCCTCGCCCGGAGGCTCGGGTCGTCCGCGTCGAGCCCGCTGAGCACCTGCTCGGTACGGATCGAGGCGGTGACGAGCGTGCGGCCCATGAGGTCGTGGGCGTCTCGGGCGACGCGGTCGCGTTCGAGGTCGACCTGGTGACGCAGCAACTGTTCGCGCAGCCACCAGGGACGCTGCAGGTCCAGCGCGAGCCGGGTGAGTGCGGCCAGGAGCAGCGCCGGCACCGCCAGCTGCACCAGGAGGTCGGTGATCGCGGCGCCGACGGCTCTGTCCGAGTGGTCACCGGCGAGCACGACGAGCGCGCTGCCGCCGAGCGCGCCGAGCGCGCGCCACCGGGCGAGCCTGAGGATGGTCGCGGCCGCTCCGGGGGCCAGCGCCCAGTACTGGCCGGTCGGGATGGTGGCGACGAGGCCGAGCCCGAGAACGACCCACGGCCAGTAGGGGTCACGCTCGGCGCGGAGCAGACGGAGCTGGACCCCGACGAACAGGCCGCAGGCCGCGACAACCGGGATGCCGACGAGCGCCCGGACCAGCCCCGACGGGTCCTCGCCGGACAGTGGTGGCCTGAGATGCGCCGCAGCGATGACGGCACAGGTCGCGGCGCTGGCGAGGAGCGCGATTCGTGCCTCCGGTGGGGAGGCACGAATCGACCATGGTGGCGCCCTGCGGGCCGGCGCCCGGTGCGGGCGCGACAACCTCACGTCCAGCGCGCGTCAGCAGCGCACCGGCGCGAGGGCCGGGCGCACGTCGAAACCGCCGGTGGTCGGCGCCGGCTCCTGCGGCACGCGTCGAGACTCCGTCGTCATCAGGGTTCTCCTCGATCGGGGGCGGCAGGGCCCACGAAGGGGGTGTCCCCCGGCGCCCTCGGTCATCGATTCAACCGACGGTCGGGCGAGCGTTCTAGTCCCGGTTGTCACCTGATTGGCATGACAAGTGTCATGTCGTCGCGGCGACCGGGCGGCGCGCCGGCGCCCAGAGGCAGCGGCAGCGAGGATGTCGGAGTGGCAGTTCATGGGGCATTGTAATCGAACATGTGTACGTCACAATACCGAGGTCGCGGCGGTCTGCCACGAGGTCGGGCGGTTGGCCCGGGGGGGGCGGATGCTTGCGTCCAGGCTGTCGGTCCCGAGGTCCGTAGGCTGCGGCAATGCCCGCGCCTGTCACCTGCTCCGTCGACGGTGGGATCGCCCAGGTTCGCCTCGACCGTCCCGACAAGTTCAACGCGCTGACCCTCGACACGCTCGAGGCGCTGGTCGCCACGGCTCGGGAGTTGAGTCGTGACCGCACGCTGCGCGGCGTCGTGCTCGGCGGATCGGGCGAATCATTCTGTGCCGGAATGGACTTCGCCACCGTGCTGCGAGAGCCACCGCGCGTCGCCAGGGCATTCGTCCCGTGGCCATGGCGCGGCACGAACCTGTTTCAAGAGGCATGCTGGGCGTGGCGCCGCCTCCCCGTCCCCGTGGTCGCCGCGGTGCACGGACACTGCTACGGCGGTGGGCTGCAAATCGCCCTTGCCGCCGACCTCCGGTTCACCACCGCCGACGCGCGCTGGTCGGTGCTCGAGGCCAAGTGGGGCCTGGTCCCGGACATGACCGGCAGCCACGCCCTCGCGCAGCAGGTCGGCCTCGATGTCGCGAAGCGGCTCACCATGACCGGTGAGGTGGTCTCCGGTGAGCGCGCCGTCGGTCTGGGCCTGGCCACCGAGGTCGCCGAGGAGCCGTTCGTCGCGGCCACCCGCTGGCTCGAGCAGGTCGCCACCCGCTCGCCCGACGCGGTCGCCGCCACCAAGGCGCTGTTCGAGCGCACCTGGACGTCGGGCCCGCGCCGCACGTTCGCGCGCGAGCGGCTCGCCCAGGCCCGCCTGCTCGCCCTGCGCAACACCTCGGCCGCCCGCGACGCCGCCCTGGCGCGTCGCGATCCGCAGTTCGGCCCGCGAGCCCGGTGATCCGGATGACGCGCCGCGCCGCCCAGCTGCCGCACCGCCCAGCTGCCGCGTCGCTGACGCGATGGACGAGGCCGGTACGGCTGGAACGGCCGGCGACCAGCTGCTGATCGGGCGCCGACACCAGCGCGACAACAACTCGTGGCTGCACAACGCCATCCGGCTCACCCGCGGTCGGCTACGGGACGCGCTGCTCGCCCACCCCGACGATCTGGCCGCGCGCGGTATCCGCGCTGGTGACGTCGTGCGGCTGCGGTCGGCGTCCGGGAGGTCGAGGCCGAGGCCGAGGTGGTCGTCACCGGGGACGTCCTGAGTGGCGTCGTCTCCCTCCGCCGGGCACCGTCTCGGCGATCGAGGCTGGCGACGATTGGTGTCGGTTGCGCCGCCGCATTGGCCGCCATGGCGACATGAGCCCGTCGTGGGTGCATGAGGTGCACTGCGTACCGTTGTCCGCTCGACCGTTCGCCTTGGTAGTGAGGAGTTGCCGCCACGTGTCGCTGTCTCGACTGGTGAACGGCACTGCCCGACCGGCGGCCGCATGTTGCCTCGTGCTTCTCGCTGCGGCGGTCCTCCTCGTCCTCGCAGGCGCGGCGTCGGCGAGCCTCGATCGCCTCCCGGAATTGTTCTGGGGAGCGGCCGGGGCGGCGGCCGGGTTGCTGCTGGCCGTGCTGCTCGCTCCGCCGCGGTTGCACACCACGATCCGGGGAGGAGGGCTCGCTGGCGCCGGCCTCTGCCTGACGATCCTGCAAGGGAACGGATTCACCGATGGCGCCGCCCGGATGGTGCTGGTCGGTGCCGTCGCGGTGGCGTTCCTGGCAGCGGTTCCCGCGTTGTTGCTCCGCATCGAGTCGGCTCAACACAAGCCGGTGCGTCGGTTGTGACGGCCGCCCCCCGCCGCGTCGGCGCGGCACTGGACCTGTGGGCGGTGCGACTGTTGATTGGCACCGGTGAATGGATGCAGGTCCGCATCTTCCGGTGGTTGGTGGCCTTGGTGTTGGTTGTGCTCGGGCCGATCGCGGCGGCGACGTCGATGGCGGTGCTCGATCTCACGACGACGCTGCTCAGCGGCGAGTCGCTGGGCGGCGTGGAGCACCGGCGGATTGCGCTGGGGCTGGCTGCCGCCGCGACGCTCGCCTTCGGGTATCTCGCCCTTGCTGACGTGGTGCGTACTCATCTGTCCAGCGCTGCCTTGACCATCGCGGCCTCACCGATGCGAGGCCTGTGGCTGGCCGCTGACATTGGCCTCTGGCGGGTTGTTCTCGCTGAGCGCGGGGCCGTACTGACCGCGCGGGCGATCGCCCAGGGCGGCGCGTTGGGCGGTGCCGCCCTACACGTCGCACGAAGCGGCCACCCGGCCTGGGGTGACCTGGCGCTGACCGCCGTCATGATGCCGCTCGCTCAACTCGCCGCTGGCGCGGCTATGGCCGCGACACATGCCTGTCGGCGAGAACGTCCCCGTGTCGGGACGCGCGTGGTGGCGTTGCTCGTCCTGTTCAACACTTTGGCGGGGTTCGGCGCCGCGTCCATGGTGAACAGCGAGGATCTCGGCGCCACCGGGCGCGACGCGGCGACGGCATTCGAGGCCATCGGGCGCCTCGGCGAGTACAGCGGTTGGATTCGGCTCGGCAGTTGCGTCGTCCTCATCCTCACCCTGGCCTGGTTGACCGTCGTGGTCGCTACTCGTCGGACGTTCTCGCCACTGACCACCGGACACCGCCAAGAGGCTCGCGCATCGCGCCCAGCCCGTTCGCTACCCAGGTATCTGTTCCGCGCATCCGGCGGAGTCACCCAGAGGCACGTTCCCCGCCAGATCATCGCGACAGCATGCCTCCTGGCCGCGGCCGCACTGGGCTGGCGAGCCGGCGGCGGACCCGTTCTCGATCACGTTCCCACGGTGGCGCGAGCGTTGGTCTTCGCCGGTGTCGCCGCCGGGATGGGTGTCGCCGCGGGCACCTTGATCGTGAGTGGTCAAAGCGTTCGGTTGTGGCACTACCGGCAGTTGTGGGAGGCCGGCTGCTCACCACAGGTTCTCTGGGCCGGTGCCGTCGCCCCGGCAGCTGCGGCGGGAGCGATCGTCGCCAGCGCCGTGACGGTCGGCGTGTGGGGGCTCACCGGTCGGGTGGAATCAGCCCCTGCCCTCGTGCTTCTCGCCACGGTCGCCTCGGAGTGTCACGCGGACACCGTGTTCGCCACCGCTCAGGCCGGCGAGAGCGCTCGAACAACGAACTCCCTCCTGGCGATCGCCGGCTACATCCTCGCCATCCCCACACTTCTTGTGGGAGCCGCCTCTGGGGGGTGGGTGCCATGGGCCATCGCCGGGCTCCTCGTCATTCATGCCGGCGGGGGATTCCTCTGGTTCGTCAGGCGGCTGCACTCGATGCCGATCGGGGCTGTGCAGTGACATCGCGGACCCCCCAGCCGGCCGGCGTGCTGACTTCGGTGACCGCCGGGTATCTCGAGGGCGCTCCTGCCGTCACCGAACTGTCTCTGACCATCCCGTCCTCAGGAATCACCCGCCTTCACGGCCCTAACGGAGCGGGGAAGTCGACCGTCGTCGAGCTGCTGTCCGGGTATCTGCGACCGTGGTCGGGCAGCGTCACCGTTCTCGGTGAAGATGCTGGCACCGCTCGGGCCAGCCGATACCGCCGCGTCATGCGCACCTCGCCCGCACTGTTCGCGCAGATGACCGTGCACGACCACTTGGCCGTCTTCGCCAAGGCGACCGGCGAGGACCCGCAGGTGATGCGCGGGCGGGCCTCTCGGCTCGGTCTGGACGCCTGGGTCGACGCCAATGCCGGCAGTCTGTCGTCGGGGTCCGCGAAGAAGCTCTGGTATGTGTTGTGCACGAGTGGAGACCCGCGGGTCGTCATCGTCGACGAACCGTTCAACGCGGTCGACGACACGGGTATCGACACCATCGTGGAGGAGTTGTGCCGTTGGCGGTCGGCTGGACGGACCATCGTCGTGGTCTGTCATACGGTTCCGCCCGGCCTGGTCGTCGACCACATGGTGAATCTGCCGACCGCCACCGACTCGCGCCCGGCGTGCGGGTGAGGCGCCGTCCGTAGCCGGCCGCGCGGAGGTCGCTCGTGCGACTCAGCGCACCCGCCGCTCGCGGGTAGCGCGGCGCGACGTACCGGTGAGCGTGCCGGCAGGAATGCCGAGTCGGTGCTCAGCGCCGCCGAGCACCATCGCGTCGGCGGCGCGCCGGGTGACGATGCGCATCACATACACCTGAACAGCGACGCCGTCACCCAGTGCGGTGAGGGCGCGGGCGTCATCCGCGGGGTTGTCGCTGTGGGCGAGGCCGTCCCCGGCGAGTCGCTCGATGATCCGCGCCAGCCGCCGTTCGCAGTCCCGGTGATGACGGCGCAGCGCGGTCGCCAGCGCGGGGTTGCGGGGCGCCTCGCTCCAGGCGTCAATCCACACCAGGTAGTGCTCCCGGGGGATGTTCACCAGCCAGTCGGCCAGCGCCTCGAGCGGCTCGGCACGCTCGGCGTACTCCTCGTCCTGGGCGAGTTCGGCGGTCACCGCCGAGTCGAACGCGGCGGCGACGAGCCCATCCCGGGTGCCGAAGTAATGCCGGATCAGGCTGTGCGCGACGCCCACCGACGCGGCGACGTCGCGCAGGGTGACGCCGGCGAAGCCCTTCTCGGCGACCAGGGCGAGCGTCGCCCGCAGGATCGCTTGGCGTCGCTCGTCGGCGCGCACTCGGGGAGACACCTGCCAAGTCTACCGAACCGAGTTGTCCGCATGGACAACGTCGGCGTAGCATTGTTGTCCATGCGGACAACAATGGATGAGGGTGCTCCCGGGGGGTCGTCGGCGGAGCATCCCTCCGCGCCCGCGCCCGCGCCCGCGCCCGCGCCCGCGCCCACGCCGGCTGAAGCGGTCGCGGAGCATCCCGCCACGGCGCCATCCGCACCGGTGCGCCCGCCGTCCCCGGCGGATCGTCTCCTCGTCCCGGCCGTGGTCATCGCCATGACGGTGCTGTCCGCCGGGTCGTTCGTCATCTTCCCGCTGCTGCCCACGCTGCAGGTCACGCTCGGGGTGAGCACCGCCGCGATCGGCTACCTCGCCGCCGCCGGCTTCGCCGGGTCGCTGGTGGCCGAACTCGCCGTGGCTCCATTCGCCGACCGCGGCCACGCCCAGGCGATGGCCGTCGGTGGCACCCTGCTTACCGCAGCCGGCATCGCAGGCAGCGCCCTGGCCACCGCCGACTGGCACCTCGTGGCCGGGCGTGGCCTCGTCGGCTTCGGGTTCGGCATGTTCCTCGCCGCGGCGAGTGCCCTACTGGTGCGCAGCGACCCGGCCCGCAGTGGCGAGCGGCTGGGCCGGCTCGGCGCCGCCGAACTCGCCGGCATCGCGGCCGGGCCGATGGCCGCCGGTGCCGCGGTTGCCACCATCTCGCCCACGGTCATCCTCGCGACGTCGGCCGGCGCCGTCCTCCTGGCCGTGCCGGTCGTGCTCATCGGCTTCCGCGAGGGCCGGGCCGCCACGTCGGATGACGTCCGGCTCACGGATGCCGGCTCGGCCGTGCGCGACACCCACAGCGATGACGGCGTTTCGGCCCCCGGAACGTCATCCCCGGCAGTTCCCCGGGTGAGCCTGGACCTGTTGGCGTCCCGGCGGGTCGTTGGCATCGTGCTGCTCTACGCCGCGGTCATGGTGCCGATCGGGGCCTACGACGGGATTTGGCCGCGGTTCATGGCCGACCTCGGCGCCGGCCCGGTGCCCATCGCCATCAGTTATGCCCTGTTCGCGGTGCCGTTCGTGCTGGTCAGCGGCTGGGCTGGGCGGTTCGCGGACCGTCGCGGCGGAGTCCACGCCTTTGCTCGCGGGCTGGCTGTGCTGCTGCCGACGATCGGGTTCTACGGCGTGGTCGGCAACCCGTGGGTCGCCACCGGTATGGGGTTCGTCGAGTCCACCGGTCAGGCGCTGGCCTTCATCGGCGCGGCCGCTGCCATGGCACATACCGTCGAGCCGGCCCGGGCCGGCTCGGCCCAGGGGCTGCTCCGCGGCATCGGGCTGCTCGCCGCCACGGCAGCGGCTGCGGTCAGCGGTGTCGCCTACGACGGTGGTGGGGCGATGCTGCTCTTCGGTGGCGCGGTCATCGTCGTCGGTGTACTCGCCGCCGTCGGCCTCGGGTTGACCCGGCGCGGCGCCGCCGCAGCGAACCGGGCCTGACCGGGGTCGCTGGCCTCGACCGGCGATGGCTGAAGGCCAGCGAGGGTGGCCGAGCCGCTCTCGGCGAACCGTGCGGCGAATGCCTCCGTCTATGGTCAAGGGATGACGACCACCCCCGCGCCGCCGCAGCGCTCCAGGCCCGCCGGCGGCGGCCCCACCGGCCGGAGGTTCTGACGATGACGCGGCGCGCCATCGTCACCGGCGGCGCCTCTGGGCTGGGGCTCGCGCTCGCGACGCAACTGGCGGCGCGCGGTGACCGCGTGCTGGCGGTCGACCTCGCCGGCGACCCGCCGGCATCCGTGCCGGACTCGGTGACGTACCGCCGCCTCGACGTGCGCTCGCAGCAGGACTGGGATGCCGCGCTCGCCTGGGTCCGTGAGCAGTGGGGTGGCCTCGACCTGCTCGTCAACAACGCCGGAGTGGCCACCGGCGGGCGGATCGACATCGAGGCGATGGCTGACTGGGAGCGCGTCGTCGAGGTGAACCTGCTCGGCGTGGCCCGCGGCTGCCACACCGTCGTGCCGCTGCTGAAAGAACAGCGCGGCGGCCATATCGTCAACGTCGCGTCGCTCGCCGGGTTGGTGCACGGGCCAGGGATGGCGAGTTACAACGCGACCAAGGCCGCAGTGGTGGCGATCAGCGAGACACTGTCGTTCGAGTTGGCGCCCTGGGGTGTCGACGTCACCGTGGTCTGCCCGGCGTTCTTCCGCACCAACCTGCACGAGTCTTTCGCCGGCAAGGACGCGGCGATGCAGCGGGCCGGCGCGCGTCTCATCACCGAGGCTGGGGCGAGTGCTGAGCAGATCGCCCGCACCGTCATCCGCGGTATCGACCGGCGGAAGACGCTGGTACTCACCGACCGGCTGGGCCGTCAGGCTTACTACGCCAAGCGTTTTGCTCGGCCCCTCTACCATCGGATGATGGTTCTGCAGGCACGCCGCCTCGCTCGCGCGGCCCGGGTCGACGTCGACGAACTACTGCCGTGAGGCCACCCCGCCTCCTCGCGTTGCCGACGCCGACGAGGATGCCGCCGCCCTGAACAGGGCGTTACCGCACGGGGACGGATGGTGCCCCACTGACAGCAGACGTTGCCCCACCGACACAGAACAGGATGGTGCCGATGCCCGTCACCCTCATCACCGGGGCGAGTTCCGGGCTCGGCGCGGAGATGGCCCGCCAACTCGCCGGCCGCGGCTGGGACCTCGCCCTCTGCGCCCGCCGCACCGACCGACTCGAACACTTGCGCAGCGAGATCGGCGCGGCCCACCCTGGCCGCCGGGTCGAGTTGCGGGCGCTCGACGTTACCGACGACGACGCTGTAGTCGGGGTGTTCCGCGCGTTCCGGGACGACTTCGGCACGCTCGACCGGGTCGTCGTCAACGCCGGCCTCGGCAAGGGCGTTCCGCTCGGCACTGGCCGCTACGACGCCAACCGGCAGACCGCGATGACCAACTTCGTCGCCGCGCTCGCCCAGACCGAGGCCGCGATGGAGATCTTCCGCGCGCAGCGCCGCGGCCACCTGGTGATGATCTCGTCGGTGTCCGCGATGCGCGGCATGGGGAGGTCGGTCACCACCTACGCCGCCACCAAGGCTGGTGTCGCCGCGCTCGCCGAGGGCCTGCGAGCCGAGATGCTCGGCGAGCGCGACCTCGACATCCGTATCTCGACGATCTACCCGGGCTACATCCGCTCCGAGATGAACGAGCGGGTGACGCACACGCCGTTCATGGTCGACACCGAGACCGGCGTGCGCGCGATGGTCGAGGCGATCGAGAAGGAGCGGGCGAACGCGCTCGTGCCCGCCTGGCCGTGGCTGCCGGTGGGGAAGGCCATGCGCCACCTCCCACTGCCGATCGTCCGGAAGCTCATGTGACATGGCGCGGGTCGTTGTCGCCGCACGGCTCCCGGGGAACGGGCCGGAGCGCCTCGCCGCCGCGCACGAGCTGACCTACCACGACGCGCACGGCGTGCTGCCCCGCGCCGACCTCCTCGCCGTGGTGGCGGGCGCCGATGCCCTGGTGACCACGCTGGCCGACCGCGTCTACGCCGAGCTGCTCGACGCCGCCGGTCCAGGGCTGCGGGTGGTGGCCAACGTCGCGGTGGGTCACGACAACGTCGACCTCGCGGCGTGCGCCGAGCGCGCGGTGGCGGTGACGAACACTCCCAGCGTGCTGACCGATGCCACCGCCGACCTCGCGATCGCCCTTCTGCTCATGGTGACCAGGGGTCTCGGCGCGGCGGACCGGCGCGTGCATGCCGGCATCCCATGGCGGTTCGGGATGACGCTGAATCTCGGGATGTCGTTGCGCGGCAGGGTGATCGGCATCGTCGGGCCGGGGCAGATCGGGTTGGCGGTTGCCCGCCGGGCGCGCGCGTTCGGTATGCGGGTGCTGCTCTCGGGCCGATCGGCGCCCGACCGCGCGGATGTCGCCGAGGTAGCCGCCCGGGTCGTCGAGTTGCCGACGCTGCTCGCCGAGGCCGACGTCGTGTCGCTGCACTGCCCGCTCACCCCGGACACTCGGCACCTGCTCGGCGCCGCGGCCTTCGCCCGGATGAAGCGCACGGCGTACCTGGTCAACACCTCGCGTGGACCGGTGGTCGACGAGGCGGCGCTGGTCGCGGCGCTCGAGGCCGGCGAGATCTCCGGTGCCGGGCTCGACGTGTACGAGAACGAGCCTGAGGTGCACCCCGGCCTGCTCGGCCGCGACGACGTGGTGCTGCTGCCGCACCTGGGCTCGGCCACCTGGGAGACCCGCACCGCGATGGCCGACCTCGCGGTCGACAACGTGCTCGCGGTCCTGCGCGGTGACCCACCCCCGACCCCTGTCGACCCCTGAACCTGTCGACCCCTGACCTCGTCGTCCCCCGACCGTCAGTT
This sequence comes from Dermatophilaceae bacterium, assembly GCA_051650465.1. GTDB lineage: Bacteria > Actinomycetota > Actinomycetes > Actinomycetales > Dermatophilaceae > JBOFLG01. The sequence continues at coordinate 17,708 of JBOFJB010000111.1, forward strand.
CGCCCCTCTCCGTGAACGTGGGTGATTGTCGGCGCACGGGCGACCGGAATCACCCACGTTCGACGGCGGTAACGGGTCTCGGCGGCGTCGCCACTCAGAGGCTGACCAGATGGCGTGGACGGGCCGTCCGCACCGCACGCAGTGGCACCGAGCGGTCGAACGTGACCAGCTGGCCGTCGTGCTCGACGGCCAGCGCGAGCAGGTAGGCGTCGGTGACCTGGTTCGGCCCGTGGATCTTCGTGTGGTCGAAGGCTTGCTCGTCGAGCAGGCTGACGGAGCATGGCCAGGGCTCGTGGTGCTCGGTCCGGGTGGCACGGAGCAGCCGCGTGACCGCCTGTCGCGGCGGCACCGGACTGGGGTAGCGCGGCTGGCTGATGACGCGGACGAAGCCGTTCTGGGTGATGGCACACGACGCCCACCCGCGAGGCGCCTGGACCACGAACCACGACCGCGCCCGCGCATGGTCCGCATGGTCGGAGTCGAGCAGGGCGAGAAGGACGTTCACGTCGAGCAGGGCGCGGCTCATCCCTCGTCCTCCCGCAACCGGTCGATCAACTCGTTGGTCACGGTCGGCCCCCGGTGGGGGAAGGGCTCGAACCCGAAGAACGACTCCGTGCGGTCATCCGGCCCGGCGTTCAGACCCTGACGTGCAAGGTCGGAGAGCACCTGTCCAGCCGTCCGGTGCTCACGGCGCGCGCGCTCGCGGACCGCATGGAGCACGTCGTCGTCGATGGCAAGTGTGGTGCGCATGCATCACATTCTACCGCTCGTGATGCGCCACGACGATGGTCCGTCGAGGACCGGCGACCACGGAGCCGGGCGGCGCATTCGCGCGCTCGACCGGACCCCCGGGTCGTCCGGCCGA
>JBOFJB010000112.1:0-10668 GCA_051650465.1 Dermatophilaceae bacterium
GCGAGCCACGGGCTGTGGCGCAGTTTGGTAGCGCACTTGACTGGGGGTCAAGGGGTCGCAGGTTCAAATCCTGTCAGCCCGACCAACCCGGCCCCGACCTGTTCACGCAGGTCGGGGCCCGTTGTCGTTCACGGCCCGAGTCGCGGTCTGGTCATCGAGCGCGGGGGAGTTTCCCCTCAACGCTGGCCACCAGGTCAGGCCCTCTGACGCAGAGGGCGAAAGTCCCGCTCTTCGGGCGCTTCCCCAGGGCATGCCCCGCGCCGCGAGCGCATTGGTCGTCGCCCCGTTCTGTCCCTCCCGAGGTGCCCTCGGACCTGAGAGCACTCGCTTGCGATCGCTTCACCACTGACGCATCCGTCGCGTGGAGCGTCAGCGATCAGATGTGTGCGTCACATGGGCGTCAAGGCCATTCGGTGGTTGCTTCGACCTCGGCACCGACGCCTTCCCGCTTCCCTTCGAGCACTGGTACTCCATCCCGGGGCCCGAGTACGACGAAGAGTTCCCACCAGAGACCCTCGCAGAGCGAGCTCGACCGGGGCCTCGCGTATCTGCACGGACACGGCAACAAGGGCACGAAGAGGCGTGGTCGTACCTCGATCTCACCTTGTCAGGCCGGAGTTGTGGTCTCGCGCCATCATTCGACGACGGACCGCCCATTGACGACGGACCGCCGCGGGTCGGCGATGGCTCCCTCAGCACGCAGACACCATTCGCCGGACTGCCTCGCGCAGAACCTCCGGCGAAGTGCCGATGTTGAGCCTGGCGAATCCGCGCCCCGCGGTGCGCCCGAAACTCGGCCCGGACGAGAGCGCCACCCGGCCACGTCGGCGCAGGATGTCGGCCGGGTCGTCCCCGAGACCGAGCGGGCGGAAGTCGAGCCACGCGAGGTAACTGGCCTCCATCGGCCGGAAGCCGACATCCGGGAGGTGTTCAGCCAGCAGGGCGCTCAAGAGTTCACGGTTCGCCGCAAGTTCACCGAGCAATTGCGTCTGCCAGGCCCGGCCGTCGTCCATCGCGGCGATGTGAGCGATCGCGCCGACATGCGAGGACCCATGGGTGTAGACCTCGTGCAGCCGTGGCAGGACGCCCGAGGCAACCCGCCCAGCGACCACCACCGCCGACTTGAAGCCGGCAAGGTTCCACCCTTTGGACGGCGAGGTCACCGCTATCCCGTGCGCTCCGCCTGGCACCGTGAGGTACGGCACGAAGGCCGACGAACCCGGCAGGGTCAGCGGCGCGTGCACCTCGTCAGAGACGACTTGGACCCGGTACCGACTTGCCAGGACGGCCACCCCGGACAACTCTTCGCGGGAGTGGGTGACGCCGGTCGGATTTTGCGGGTTGCAGAGCAGGTACGCGACTCGGTCATCACGCGTCGTGGCCACGGCGAAGGCAGCATCGAGAGCGGCCAGGTCAAGACGGCCGGATGACGTCAGCGGCGCCTCGACAGCGCGGCGGCCGATGGCGGCGAGAACGCCGTAGAACGCGTTGTAAACCGGCGGCGACACCACGACCGGCCCACCCGGGTCGGTGACCAGCCGAAGGATCTCGGCGACCCCGGTCATCACGTCGGCCACGACGCGAACGGCTGCGGGATCGACCGTCCACGACCAGTGGTCTTCGGCGAACCGGGTGAACGACTCGACGTACCGGGGACTCCAGCCGTACCCGGTGTCGCCTCGGCGGGCCGCCGACGATACCGCTTCTACGACTGCCGGGCAGGGTGCGGCATCCATCTCGGCCACCCAAAGCGGCAGCACGTCGGGTGGGTAGGCGCGCCACTTGACGCTCGTGCGGTCACGGCGCAGGGCGTCTTCACCACTGCCGAGGATCGGCTCGGCCATGGCAGCACCTTACGGTCGTCGGCGGTTCCGCGAACCGGCACTAGCATCGTGACTATGTCGATGGGGGCTCCTCCGGAGCAGATCAGCACGCGGTTGTTCACCGTGCCCAACGTGCTCTCCGTGCTGCGCCTCGCGAGTATCCCTGCATTCGTCTGGGCCATTCTTACTGAGCGCGACGGGCTTGCTCTCGTCCTCCTCGCGGGGTCGGGTCTCACCGACTATCTCGACGGGAAGATCGCGCGCCGCTACCGGCTGGAGTCGCGGCTGGGGCAACTGCTTGACCCGGTCGCAGACCGGCTCTACATCGTCTCAACCCTGACTGGCCTGGCCTCTCGGGACATCATCCCGTGGTGGCTGTTCGGGGTGTTGCTCGCCCGCGAGGTGGTGATGGCCGTGGTGGTGTTCGTCGCTCGACGGCACGGCTGGCTGGGACTACCCGTCCATTTCGCCGGCAAGGCGGCCACACTCAACCTGCTTTACGCCTTTCCGCTCTTGCTGCTCGCCGACGGCGACTCGCCCCTTGCCCGTCTCGCCGAGCCGGTCGGCTGGGCGTTTGCATGGTGGGGTACCGCGTTGTACTGGCTGGCTGGGGTCCTCTATGTCATCCAACTCCGGCATGTCGTGTCCGGGCCACGCCAGGTGGCGGCATGGTGAGCGGTGAGCGACCTGCACGGCCTGGCATCAGGCCGCAACGCACGGGCGCGTCGATGACGTTGCTCACGACGATGATGTCCCGTCCGCTCGACCCTGGCTACGCCGCGATGGCGGCCCGCCGCGAGGCTGCGGGCCTCCCTCGGTTCACGAGCCTGCGTGCACCGCGTCTGATTCTCGCAACGCTGGTCATTGGCTTGGTCGTCGGCGCATCGGCGGCCAATCTGACCAGCGTGTCGTCGACCAGGACGAGCAGCGCCGACCTCATCCGGCAGATCGAGCAGCGGCGTGCCGAGGCCGACGCGCTCGACAAGCGCGCCACTCGGCTGCAGAGTGACGTGGCCGGTCGTGAATCCGCCTTGCTCGGCGACAGTGCCGCGGCACAGAAGGCACGTGAACTCGCGCTGGACACCGGCGCAGTAGAACTCGTGGGGCCGGGTGTCCAGTTGACGCTCGATGACTCGCCCACCGCCGACGCGGAGTCCGACGACGGTCGCGACACGGATGACGCCGAAGGACGGGTGATCGCAAAGGACTTGCAGTACGTGGTTAACACTCTCTGGCAAGCCGGAGCCGAGGCAGTCAGCATCAACGGACACCGGCTCACCTCGCTTTCCGCTATCCGGTTCGCCGGCCCGGCGATCATCGTGGACTCTCGACCACTGAACCGGCCCTATGTTCTTACTGCGCTCGGGGACCCTGACGGATTCCCGGACTCCTTCGCCAACGGCCCCGGAGGAAGTTATGTGTCCACGCTGCAAAGCACCTTCAGTATCCAAGTTGATTCCACGGTGAGCCGTTCCCTCCGCGTGCCCGCAGCCGGGGGGCTGACGACGCGCTACGCCACCGCGGGGGATACTAAGTCGGCATCTCCATCGCCTTCGCCGACCACCACCCGCGATGGCGCGCCTGCCCGGGTTCCGGGGGGCCCGACCACCCCGGCCCCGGCCGGCGCCGAATCCGAAGGACCGCGCCCGTGATACCTGCCATCGGCCTTGTGCTGGGCGTCGTCATCGGGCTGCTGCTCCAACCCGCAGTCCCCATCTGGCTCCAGCCGTACCTCCCCATTGCCGTCGTCGCCGCGCTTGATGCCGTGTTCGGCGGGGTCCGGGCGATCCTTGACGGAATCTTCAGCGACAAAGTCTTCGTCGTGTCATTCCTGTCCAACGTCGTGGTTGCGGCTGTCATCGTGTTTCTTGGCGACACTTTGGGCGTCGGTAGTCAATTGTCCACGGGGGTCGTCGTCGTTCTCGGCGTGCGTATCTTCTCCAACGTGGCGGCGATTCGCCGGCATCTTTTCGACGCATGAGCGGACCTGTCTTCGGACCCCACCCACCGAGCAGCGCTCGGAATGCCTGGGCGCGTCTGAGACGAGCCGGATCGCCTCGTCTCACGCGCGCGAACCTGCTGGCGATGGTGCTCGCGGGTGCATTGGGGTTCGCTCTGATCGCGCAGGTCCGACAGACCTCGCTTGAAGGTCTCGAGGGCCTTCGTGAGGACGAGTTGGTGCGAATCTTCGCCGATGTCGACCAGGACGGTGACCGCCTCACTGCGGAGATCAGCGATCTCGAGGCATCTCTTGAGCGGCTTCGAAGCCAGAGTACCAACGAGGAGGAGGCTCAACGCACCGCACAACAGCGGGTCGACGCGCTCGGCATCCTGGCCGGGAGTTCCACCGCGAGCGGTCCCGGACTGGTCGTCACGATTCGTGACCCCGACGGCAAGGTCGGACCCACACAGTTGCTTGATGCCGTACAGGAACTCCGAGCGGCCGGGGCGGAAGCGATCCAGATCGGCTCGGTGCGCGTCGTGGCGGCGACCTGGTTTGCGGAGGCAGACGGTGGAGTCTCCGTCTCCGGGAAGGTTGTTCGGCCGCCGTACGTCGTCCGGGCGATCGGTGACGGAAACACCTTGGCGGGTGCGATGCAGATTCCCGGCGGTGTAGCAGCGACGGTCCGGCGAGCCGGCGGCGAGGCGGTGATCGACATTCGAGACGAGGTCGAGGTGGACGCGTTGCTGGTTCCTGTCACTCCTCAGTACGCTCGGCCTGTACCCACTGCTACGTCGTGAGCACCGCACGGTGCTCGCCGGCTCCTGACATGAGGAGGACCATGACCGACCTCGAGTACCCAAACGAACTGCGGTACACCGCGGAGCACGAGTGGGTCCGGTCGTCCGACGAAGGTACGGCCCGTATCGGGATCACCTCATTCGCCCAGCAGGCACTCGGCGATGTTGTCTACATCAGTCTCCCGGCTGTGGGGGCCGCGGTCGTGGCTGGCGAGACCTGCGGCGAGGTCGAGTCCACCAAGTCGGTGAGCGACCTGTACGCCCCAGTGTCGGGCACGGTCACTGCGGTCAACGCGGCACTCGACGCTACTCCTGAACTCGTCAACTCCGACCCGTATGGCGAGGGCTGGATGTACGAGGTGTCACCGGACGATGTCACCGACGTCGACGGCCTCCTCGATGTTGGTGCTTACACCTCTGATCTGTCCTGATCGTGGTGTGACTGATGATGCGCCTCGGTCCCGGCGTCCGGGGTAGGTGGTGCACTTGCGGTGATCTAGGGTTGTGTTTTCCGATGCTGCAGGTAAGGAGGGAAGCGATATGAACGCCGACGAACGTGACGGCGAGGTGACGCCCGGGCCAGAGCCGACGACCATGCAACTCGAGGCGGTCAACGTCAGCGAGTCCTCCGACGTGGTTCCTGAGTCGGAACATGTCCTCACCAAGGCCGATCTCGCAACGGTAGAGGCGCTTCATCCGGGTACCGCACTGCTCGTCGTCATTCGAGGCCCGAACACCGGTGCGCGTTTCCTGCTCGATGACGACGAGGTCACCTCCGGCCGCCACCCAGAGAGCGACATCTTCCTTGACGACGTCACGGTCTCGCGTAAGCACGCGGTCTTCCGGCGTGGTCAGCACTCCTATGTTGTCAACGACATTGGGTCGCTAAACGGCACCTACGTGAACCGCCGGCTCGTTGATGACGTGGCGTTGGCAACCGGCGACGAGGTGCAGATCGGTAAGTTTCGACTGGTGTTCTACGCGGCAGCCCGCGACTGAGGCGCATCTTCCGCCGCTTGAGCGCTCAGTTCCCGCGTCACCAGCACGGTAAGGTTGGCATGGTGAAGGTGTTGGACGTCCTCGGAGTGCGGGTCGAGATGCCGACCAACCAGCCGATCGTGCTCCTCAGGGAACGAGACGGGACTCGCTACCTCCCAATCTGGATCGGCGCTGCGGAAGCAACCGCGATCGCCTATGCCCAGCAGGGCGTTGTGCCTCCGCGCCCGCTGACGCACGATCTGATGCACAACGTCATCGAGGGACTCGGTCACCATCTCACCCGGGTGCGCATTACTGCCCTCAAAGACGGCGTGTTCCATGCCATTCTCGACCTCGATGGTGGTGCGCAGGGTGGAGGTACCGACATCGAGTCGCGGTCGTCGGACGCAATCGCACTCGCCTTGCGCACCGGTGCCGACGTCTTCGCCCACGAGACGGTGCTGGACGAAGCCGGGGTCGAGATGGCCGACACCGAGGACGACGAGGTCGAGCGGTTCAAAGAGTTCCTCGATCACGTATCAGCTGATGACTTCGACACCCAAGACGGCCCTGGCGGTACTGCTCCCCCGTCGTCGTAGGTCGACAGCCTGTCGTCGTGCGGTCAGGCGAGTGCAGTCCGAGGCGCTCCACGTGGTGGCCGACACGCCGGATGACGTCCTCCGGAGGATCGGGACCATCTGTCACATTCATCCCAAGTATCACATCTGTCACACATCGACGTCGGTGCCGACGGTCAGTCCTCGTCGCGGCGTATCGTCGCTTGTGGTCGGACACCGAGGAGGTTGCCGTGGGTTCCACGGGTGAAGCCGTGACTGGCCGGATGCCGGTCGCCGCGCAAGGCGTGCTGTTCGCCGATCTTTCCGAGTTTGACGAGGAGGCCGGCTATCGCGGTCCAACCGCGTGCACTGCGGCGGGCATCACCTACCGCCAACTCGATTACTGGGCGCGGACCGGACTGGTCGAACCCTCCGTTCGCCCAGCCGGCGGATCCGGAACCCATCGGTTGTACGGTTTCCGTGACATTCTCGTGCTCAAGGTCGTCAAGCGGTTGCTCGACACCGGCGTCTCGCTCCAGCAGATCCGGGTGGCAGTCGAAGTTCTTCGAGAACGCGGTGTTGATGATCTCGCCCAGATCACCTTGATGAGCGACGGTGCGTCGGTCTATGAGTGCACCTCCACCGACGACGTGATCGACCTGCTCCAGCACGGCCAAGGCGTGTTCGGCATCGCCGTCGGCCGGGTGTGGCGTGAAGTAGAAGGGGAACTCTCTCACCTACCGAGCGAGCGTGCTGAACACGACGACCCGCTGCCCCAGGTCGACGACGAGCTCAGTGCGCGGCGCGCCGCCCGGCTCGCCTGACGTAGCCACCCATTGCCGGGCCAGCGGGCCTTCGGTGGTATTTTTCGTACGCTGCTCACACCGTGTGGGAGAGTCCCCGGCGCGCCACGTCGGGGCGCCGAAGGGGCAACCTCCCCAGAACCTCTCAGGCTCAAGGACCACGCGGCATAGGCGCCTCTGGAGTACGCCCGGACCGTTAAGCGTGGCGACAGAGGGGGAGTGACGAACTACGCCGTCCCGCCCCGAGAGGTTTCCGCCGTGAGCTCAACGTCATCGATCTCGACCAGCCAGACCCCGCTACCGGCATTCGTCGGACGGCACATCGGCCCTCGGGAGCAGGATGTCGACGACATGCTCAAAGTCGTCGGCCACCCCTCGATCGCCGACCTACTCGAGACGGCAGTGCCCGCATGCATCCGGGTCGACCGGCCACTCGACATCACCGCGGCCGCCTCCGAGTCCGCGGTTCTCGCCGAGTTGCGCGAGGTGGCCGCGCGCAACTCACCGGTGAGGTCGATGATCGGTCTGGGCTACTACGGCACCATCACCCCGGCCGTCATCCAGCGGAACGTGCTCGAGAACCCGGCGTGGTATACCGCGTACACCCCGTATCAGCCAGAGATCTCACAGGGCCGCCTGGAGGCCTTGCTGAACTTCCAGACGATGGTCAGCGACCTGACGGCGCTGCCAATAGCCGGAGCCTCCCTGCTTGACGAGGCCACCGCGGCGGCCGAAGCGATGACCCTCATGCGGCGCTCGTCACGGGCACCCGCCAACGCGGTGCTCCTCGTCGACGCTGGCATCTTTCCGCAGACACGTGCGGTGCTGCAGACCCGGGCTGCACCGCTCGGGGTCGCCGTGGTGGTTGCGGACCTTTGCGGGGTACGGGATGCCGACCGGATACGTGATCTGGCCGGAGGTGCGGACGTTTTCGGCGTCCTTGTGCAGTATCCCTCAGCGATGGGCAACATCGACGACTGGCGAGCGCTGACCGACGCGGCCCATGCCGCCGGCGCGCTGGTCACAGCGGCTGCTGACCTGCTCGCGCTCACGCTTGCCTCGCCGCCGGGGGAGTGGGGAGCGGACATCGCCGTGGGTACCACCCAACGATTCGGGGTCCCCGTCGGGTTCGGAGGACCGCACGCCGGCTACCTCAGTGTGCGGGCCGGTCTCGAGCGGACCTTGCCGGGCCGGATCGTCGGAGTGTCCATCGACGCGGCCGGCGCATCGGCGTACCGGCTCGCACTGCAAACCCGAGAGCAGCACATCCGGCGCGAGAAGGCGACCTCGAACATCTGCACGGCGCAGGTTCTCCTCGCCGTGATGGCGAGTATGTATGCGGTCTACCACGGCCCCGACGGCCTGCGCAGCATCGCGCTCACCGTCCATGCCCATGCCCGTGCGCTCGCCACGGCGCTGCGGTCGGGCGGTGTGGATGTCGCTGACGGCCCATTTTTCGACACGCTCGCGCTGCGCGTCCCAGGCCGCGCCGGTGATGTGGTGGCGGCTGCGCTCGCCGAGGGACTCAACCTCTGGCGCGCTGACGACAACACCGTCCTGGTCAGCGTCGACGAGACCACCACGACCGTCGACCTCGGGCGGGTCTGCCGGACTTTCGGCGTACCGGTGCCGGATGACGTACCGCGGGTCGATGTCGACTGGCCAGAGCCCATGGTGCGCACGTCAGAGCACCTCACCCATCCGGTGTTCCACGCGTACCGGTCCGAGACCGCGATGCTGCGCTACCTGCGCCGGCTCGCCGACCGCGACTTCGCCCTCGACCGCGGCATGATCCCGCTCGGCTCGTGCACCATGAAACTCAACGCCACTGCCGAGATGGCGGCGGTGACCTGGCCAGAGTTCGCCGACCTGCATCCCTTCGCACCCGCCGATCAGACCCGCGGCATCCGACAGGTGGTCAGCGACCTGAGCAGTTGGCTGTGCGAGATCACCGGCTACGACGCGGTCTCGCTACAGCCCAACGCGGGGTCGCAGGGTGAGTTCGCCGGGTTGTTGGCGATTGCGGCCTACCACCGGTCGCGCGGCGAGCACATGCGCCGGGTATGCCTCATCCCGTCGAGCGCTCACGGCACCAACGCGGCTAGTGCGGTGATGGCTGGCATGCGGGTCGTTGTCGTCGCCACCGATCCGGTCGACGGCAACGTCGACCTCGACGACCTACGGTCCAAGGTCGACGAGCACCGCGACACTCTCGCCGCGATCATGATCACCTACCCCTCGACCCATGGGGTGTTCGAGGACACGATCGCCGACCTCTGCGCGCTGGTCCACGATGCCGGCGGTCAGGTGTATGTCGACGGCGCGAACCTCAATGCGCTGGTCGGGGTCGCACGGCCCGGGCACTTTGGCGCCGACGTTTCCCATCTCAACCTGCACAAGACGTTCTGCATCCCCCATGGGGGTGGCGGCCCAGGCGTCGGGCCGGTCGCGTGCCGCTCACATCTCGCGCCGTTCCTGCCGAACCACCCGCTTGACGCGCTGGCCGGCCCACCGACCGGGGTCGGCCCGGTCGCCGCAGCACCGTACGGCTCGGCCGGCATCCTTCCGATCTCGTGGACGTACGTTCGGCTGATGGGCGGAGCCGGACTGACCCGAGCCACCGAGGTCGCTGTACTCGCAGCCAACTACGTCGCCGCCCGGCTGCGGGACGACTACCCCGTGCTCTACTCCGGAGTGGGCGGCCTGGTCGCTCACGAGTGCATCCTCGACCTTCGCGGCCTCACCAAGGAGACCGGTGTGACCGTCGATGACGTCGCCAAGAGGCTTATCGACTACGGCTTCCACGCCCCGACGATGTCCTTCCCCGTGGCGGGGACGCTCATGGTCGAACCGACCGAGAGCGAAGACAAGGCCGAACTCGACCGCTTCTGCGACGCGATGATCGCCATCCGAGCAGAGATCGACGACATTGCGACCGGCGCCGTATCTCTCGCGGACAGTGCTCTGCGTGCTGCGCCGCACACCGCCGAGTCGGTGGTCGGCGACTGGGACCGCGCGTACGACCGGGCGACTGCGGTCTACCCTGCCGGCCTGGACCCTCGGATGAAGTACTGGCCGCCGGTTCGCCGAGTCGACGGCACCCACGGGGACCGCAACCTCATGTGCTCGTGCCCGCCTCTGGATGCCTTCACCGGCTGAGCCAGAACCGGGGTGCCAGCCTCCAGTGAGCAGCCCCGGCGCGTCGCTGCACGGTGCTGAGCCACGAAGCCACGAAGAGGATGAAGCGCTCGGTGGCCCCGGGACGCTGGCACTCCCCACCGTGCCGGCCCTCGGTCGCGACTCCAAGGGAGGTGCTGTTACCCGGGCGAGGTGGTGGCGCGCACCTCGACAGAGCTTCCGCTGGACCCTTTACGCACCACCACCTGGGCGGTGACCCGGGCGCGAAGGTCGGCGACATGGCTCACTACTCCCACCACACGACCACCTGAGCGAAGGCCGTCGAGCACCGTGAGTACCTGTTCGAGGCTGTCCTCGTCGAGACTGCCGAACCCCTCGTCGACGAAAAGCGTGCCGAGGTCGACACCACCAGACTCTTCACGCACGGCGTCGGCCAGGCCGAGAGCGAGCGCAAGTGAGGCCATGAACGATTCACCGCCGGAGAGCGTGGCGGTGCCGCGAGAGCGGCCTGTCCACTGGTCGAGTACTCGCAACCCGAGCCCGGACCGCGCCCCGCGCGCCGCTCGCTCATCGCTGTGCTCGAGCACGTAGCGGCCCTCACCCATGACGGTCAATCGCTCGTTGGCG
>JBOFJB010000113.1:0-7086 GCA_051650465.1 Dermatophilaceae bacterium
TGAGCGCAGCGAGGCGGTCGGTCTCGTGGCCCCTGATGTGTGCCACGCCGCGGATGACGCTGGGGGAGTCGGCGAGGGCGCAGAGGGCGGCCACCACCGGGGTGAGTTCGCTCGAGTCGTGCAGGTCGATGTCGACGCCTACCGGCCGGCCGGTACCGGAGACGGTGAGCCCGTCGCGGTCGAGCACGATGTCGGCGCCCATCATGTCGAGCACCTCGCGGATGAAGTCGCCACCCTGAGTGGTGTACTGCGGCCAGCCAGGTACGTGCACCCGACCGCCGGCCACGAGCGCCGCGGCCACGAACGCGGCGGCGCCGGAGAGGTCGGGCTCGATCTGTACGTCCAGGGCATTGACCTCGCTGGGCTCGACCCGCCAGAAGTGCGGGTCGGAGTCGTCGACGACCACCCCGGCATCGCGCAGAGTCTCGACCGTCATGTCGATGTGCGGCAGGCTCGGCACGGCTTTTCCGTCGTGGTGCACCGTGATGCCCTGGTCGAAGCGGGCTGCGGATAGCAGCAGCCCTGACACGAACTGTGATGACGCCGACGCGTCGAGCGTGACCGTGCCACCTGCCACCGAACCTCGCCCGCGCACGGTGAACGGCAGTGTGCCGCGACCGTCGTCGTCAAGGTCGATGCCGAGCCCGCGGAGCGCGCCGAGCAGGGGCGCCATGGGTCGCACCCGCGCATGCGGGTCGCCGTCGAAGCGCACGTCACCGGTGGCCAGGGCGGCGAGCGGTGGCACGAAGCGCATGACGTTGCCGGCCAGGCCGCAGTCGACCTCGGTTCCGCCGACGAGGGCGGCAGGGGTGACCAGCCAGTCGTCGCCGTCGACATCGTCGACCAGCACACCGAGGGCGCGGAGCGCGCCGGCCATGAGGTGGGTGTCCCGCGAGCGCAGCGGCATCCGCAACCGTGAGGCATCGCTGGCGAGCGCGGCGAGCACGAGGTACCGGTTGGTGAGCGACTTGCTGCCTGGGAGTGCCACCGTGGCATGAACCGGCCCGTCGGCTGCTGGGGCTGCCCAGTTCGCCGCGGGTGGTGCGGCGGTCAGGTCAACTGAGGCCATGTCGGGCCCAGGCCGCCGTGAGCGTGACCTCGCGGCGGGCGCCGCGTGCCGGACGCTGGGCCGCGCCGCGGGTGGTGGGTGCTGTGGACCGGGCCTCGCGGCGGGTGGTGGTCATCCTGCTCCTCGAACGGGGTCGGCGCTGGTGGCGAACCGGTGTCTCTACCGTAGTTGCTCACCCCGGGCGCTCAGTAGCCTGAGCGGATGTGCGGTCGGTATGCGGCGACGTCGGATGTCGACGAGCTGATCGAGGAGTTCGACGTCCTCGACGACCGCTCGTCAGATCCCGGGCGCAGCCTGCTGGCAGCCCCCCAGGAGCCACCGCCGGGCCGGCCCGACCACAACGTTGCGCCCACCAAGCAGGCGCCGGTGGTGCTCACCCGTGCGCCGCGCGCCGACCGCAGCGCCGCCGCCCGCCGGCAGTTGCGGCTGCTCACCTGGGGGCTGGTGCCGAGTTGGTCGAAGGACGCCAAGGGCGCGGCACGGATGATCAACGCGCGCGTCGAGTCGGTCGCCGACAAGCCGGCATTCGCGCGTGCCCTCGCCTCCCGGCGCTGCCTGGTGCCGGCCCGTGGGTGGTACGAGTGGCAGGTGTCGCCCAGCGCGCTCGACGCCAAGGGCAAGCCCCGTCGTCAGCCGTTTGTTACCACCCGTGCCGACGGCCGCACCGTGGCGATGGCCGGTCTCTACGAGTTCTGGCGCGACCCGGCCGTCGCTGACGCCGACGATCCGATGGCCTGGCTCACGACGTTCACCGTGCTCACCGGCCCGGCGGAGCCCGGCCTCGACCGCATCCACGACCGCCAGCCGCTGGTGCTCGACCCGGCGGAGTGGGCGCGGTGGCTCGACCCCGGCACTGGCGCGGCCGGCATCCTCGACCTGCTCGCGCCGCACGCTCCGGGCCGCTTCACTGCGCACCCGGTCTCCCGGGCGGTGGGCAGCGCCCGGGCGAACGGGCCTGGGTTGCTCGAGCCCGCGCCGCGTGAGGAGTTGGTCGGGGTCGTCGACCCGATGACCGGCGAGGTTCTCGGCGACTACGCCGGATGACGTGGCGCCTCCGATGACACCTGGCCCGGATGACGTGGCGCCTCCGATGGCGCTCGCGGTCGGCATGCGCGAGCGGCTGGTCGATACGCCACATGGCCCGGCGCGGGTCACCTCCGCCGAGCCGGACGGCGCGCCATCGGGCCGGTTGGTGCTCGGCCATGGCGCCGGTGGGCTGCGCTGGACCCTCGACGTGCTCGCGGTGCGTGACGCCGCGGTCCTCGCCGGGTGGGCCGTCGACCTGGTCGACCAGCCGTGGCGGGTGGCGGGCAGGCGGGTGGGGCCGCGGCCGGCCGCGCTCGACGAGGCGTGGCTGGCGGTGCTCGCCACGGTGCCCCGACCTGGGATGCCGCCGCGACTCGCCCCGGGGTCGCGATCCGCCGCAGTGCCGCGACTCGGCATCCGGCCGTTCGTCATCGGTGGCCGCAGCGCCGGGGCGCGGGTGGCGTGTCGCACGGCATCCGTCGTGGGGGCGTCCGCGGTCGTAGCGCTGTCGTTCCCGCTGCACCCGCCGGGGCGGCCCGACCGGTCGCGTGCTGCTGAACTCGCTGACCCAGCCCGACACGGCATCCCGGTACATCTCGTGCAGGGCAGCCGCGACCCGTCTGGCACGCCCGCCGAGGTGCGCGGGGTGCTGCCGCCGCAGTCGACGCTCGACACGGTGGACGGCACCCACACACTGGAACGGGTCGTGGATGCCGTGGCTGCGGCGGTGCAGGTTCGGCTGGCGGCTGTGGTCAGCACGTAGAGCGGTGGACGACATCTGATCCGGGTCGTTGACTGCTCGTCGTGTCCGACCGCGAGAGTTGCGCCGGCGCACCGTGACGGCACGGCTCTCGGTCGGCAGCGCGGAATGACCGGCAAGTCGAGGGCGTTCTCCACTCCGGCACAGTCCGTCTCGACCACCGGAAGGCATTCGTCGTGCTTGTTCTGGATACCTCAGCGCCCGGTCGTGCCCGGCTAGGGTGGGATGCGATGAGTGCCTCCCAGACAGATGCCACACCCGCCGCGCACACCGCGGCCGGCCAGCCTGCTCCCGATGCGGTTGAGGTCGCCAGCGAGACCCCGGCGGAGCGTCAGGCGCGGTTTGAGCGCGAGGCGCTGCCGCTGCTTGATCAGTTGTACGGCGCGGCGATGCGCACCACCCGCAACCCGACCGATGCCGAGGATCTGCTTCAGGAGACGTACGCCAAGGCGTTCGCGGCCTTCCACCAGTACCGGCCCGGCACGAACCTCAAGGCGTGGATGTACCGCATCCTCACCAACACGTACATCAACGGGTACCGCAAGCGCCAGCGCGAGCCGCAGCAGTCGGACGCGGCCGAGGTCGAGGACTATCAACTGGCGCGGGCTGAGTCGCACACGTCATCCGGGCTGAAGTCGGCCGAGGTGCAGGCGCTGGAGCATCTGCCCGACAACGAGGTCACCCGGGCCTTGCAGCAGTTGCCCGAGGATTTCCGGATGGCGGTGTACCTCGCCGATGTCGAGGGCTTCGCGTACAAAGAGATCGCCGACATCATGGGTACCCCGATCGGTACGGTCATGTCGCGGTTGCATCGGGGGCGGCGGCAGTTGCGCCAGTTGCTCACCGAGTACGCGCGTGAGCGCGGTTTCGTCGTGGGGGTGGACTGATGAGTGCCGAGACGCATGCCGGGCACGGTGACTGCTCCGAGGTGCTGCACCGCATCCACGAGTACCTCGACGGCGAGTTGGGCCCGGATGACGTGCGCCGCTTCGCGACCCACCTTGCCGAGTGCGCCCCCTGCCTGGCCGAGCACGACCTCGACGCCGCGATGAAGCAGGCGGTGCGCCGTTCGTGGGTCGAGCCGGCCGTTCCGGCTGCGGTGCGCCTGCGGGTGGTGCAGCAGATCACCGTGGTCCGCGCCGAGTTCGAGCGCTGACCCAGGTCGGTTCCCTGGCCGTCGGCTGGCGATGGCGGCGGTGGTCGAGGAGGGCTGCTGATCGCAAGGCTGACGCGGGCCTCTGCAAAGTCGACGGCCCAAAAAACGTGACAGCGCGACCCGGCTCGAGTTGTCCACAGGTCACCGAGTTTCGTGGGATCCCGAGGTTCGATGCGCTGCCGTGGACTGCTGGAAGTGCCCTTCGTGCGTCGAATTCCATTGTCTCTCAACGGGTTGAGAGTTTTCCACAGGTGTTGAGAGGTACTTGTGGTGCGGGTTCCGTGACTGCACGGCTAGGTTGCACCGGATGCCTTCGGGGTCGGCTCGGGGGTGGCGGTGCACTCAAGGAGGAACCTGATGAGACACCTCATCCGAATGCTTGGCGTCATGCTCGCCATGGTCGGGCTCGTGGGCGCGCTGGGGGCGTCCGCGCACGCAGCTCCGCGACCGGTCCCACAGGAACCAGCTCCTTCGGCGGCCGACTCATCTGCAGCGCCGGCACCCGGTGCCAGCGCAGTTCCCAGTCTTGGCGGGCAGCTCACCTCGGAGTCGACGCGGACGCGCCTGATCGACGATCTCGGCGTAGCCGTGAAGTCGAGCAGCGGCGAGTGGGTCAGTCTCCGCCCGCGTGCGAAGGCCGCAACTGTCTCCCGCGGCGACGGGACGGCGCGCGATGGTGACACCGTGACGCAGACCTCTGCTCATGCAGGCCGGATCATGGAGGTCATCGACAAAGCGAAGTCGTCGCACGAGTTTGCCTACGCGGTCGCCCTGCCCGCTGGCAAGCAACTCGTGTCGCAGCCCGACGGCTCTGTCCTGATAGGCAAAAAGTCGACGAAGGGCGATCAGGTCTCGGTCGAAGTCGATGCGCTGATCGCTGCTCCGTGGGCGCTTGATGCTCGCGGCGAGAAGGTTCCAGTCTCATACTCGCTCGCTGACGACAACACGCTGCGCATGACCGTCGCGCCGGCCGCCGCCGCAGTGACGTATCCGATCGTGGCCGATCCGACGGTTACAGCTGGCGGCTTCCGTGCGACCTGGAGCATCTTCGCACCGACGCAGGTGAGCGTGTATCTCAACAAGGCGCGGAGCGCAGATGCCGCTGATGTCGCCATCCCGCTGTGTGCGGCTACCAGCCTCGTCCCGATCGTCGGTCCGTACGTCGCAATCGCTTGTGGCGCGAACCTGGCTCTCATCCGCATCGTGCAACGCCAAGGCTACTGCCAGTGGTGGTCCGTCAACCTGCTCAACCGGAACGACTTCAGGGTGAACCTGTACCGTGGTGGCTTCTGCACCTGAGTAGGGAGCGGCATGTACGTCTGGCTCGTGGTCGGGTTTGTCATGGTGGCGCTCGCTTCTGCAGCGCTACGCAGTTGGGGTAGGGCGGTTGGAGCCATCACGTACGGTGGTTTCGCCCTAGTCGGCGTGGTCGGTGCATTGGTGCACTCCGGCCGGTCGGGTGTATCCGATCTTGCTTTGGGTGCGTTCACGGCAATGCCGGTGTGGATCGCGTGCACGCCGCGCAACGGACCGTCCGACCAGTTGTAAGGCCGAGGATGATGCGCTTCGTCCCGCCCCAGTGCCATCGGGGCGGGACGAAGCGGCCTGTGACGTGTGGTCACGTTCTACGCGGCGAGCGTTGCTCGCTGCACCCCACCCCGGACGCCTGGACCGCACCAGCACCACGAACGCGTGGTTGGTGCCGGATACGGCGGGGTCTGCCCAGAGTTTGGTTGACACCTGCGAGGCTCTGGGCGCTCGCAAGGAAGGATGTCGGCTATGCCGAAGCCTTACCCCAGGGAGTTCCGCGACGATGTCGTGGCTTTGGCCCGGAAGGGCCAGGATTGGTCTGTCCGATGAACGCCAGAAACACCGTTCATCGGACCGGCCCCTAACCGCCGACTTGCCGACGCCTGGGTCAGTGGGGGCCGGATGTTGCCCAGGCCGGGGACGAATGTTGACAGCACGGGACTCCTCACGGTTCGGCGCCGTTGCGTAGTTATCCACAGGAAAACCATGGGGGCTTTCGTTCGGTGCCGAATCGTTCTTAGGCTTGTGCCGTCCGTCAGAGGGCACGGCGAGCATTCGGTGGCCGCGTGGTTGCCGACGGGTAGTGGCGACCGGATGCTCGTCTCCACGCCGGCGGATCGGCGGGAGTTCCCGATCGTTTCTCGAGGTCGGGTCGCTGTCGGCGGAGCGCGGCTCCTCGGCAGTCGCGCCCGGACGCGGCAGCGCCGGCGGTCGCCACGCTGGTCAGTTCCAGGCGGTGAGGATGCGGCGGCCGGCGATGGTGGTGCGGTAGGTCAGGTGGGCGCCCACGCGGTTGGCGTGGATGAGTTCGGCCTTCCTCAGGGCGGTGAGGTGGTTCATCACGGTCGTGGGCGGCATCCGGAGGTCGGTGCTGAGTGTTCTGGCGGTGTAGCCGTCGCTGGTGGCGATCGCGGTGAGTAACGCGGACTTGGCTGGCCCGAGCAGCGCGGTCAGGGGGGCTTCGCGAGGTGGTGGGGTCCTTCCGCGGGGAAGTCCTCGCA
Source organism: Dermatophilaceae bacterium (assembly GCA_051650465.1). Taxonomy (GTDB): domain Bacteria; phylum Actinomycetota; class Actinomycetes; order Actinomycetales; family Dermatophilaceae; genus JBOFLG01. The sequence continues at coordinate 6,543 of JBOFJB010000113.1, forward strand.
CGGCGAGGGCCGGTGTGGTGATGCCGACCTCGATGTAGGGGAGTCCGACCACATCTCCTTCGTTCGCGGCCAGCAGGCTCGTGGCGCTGGCGAGCATCGGGTAGATGACCATGCTGCGGACCTGGGGGAGGGGAAGCGGCCCCGGGGCGTTCACGGTCCAGTGAAGGGTGTCGCCGGTCCGTTCCAGGCGTGGGCTGGCTGCCGAGAGGACGGCGGGGCCTTGGCCGGCGCCGATAGCGATGGCGAGGTTCTCGGCTTGGGCGCGTAGCCGAGGTTCGAGGTTGGGGACGAGTGGGCGGAACACCTCGTGCTCGAATCGTTCGAGCGCGGCAGCGAACTCGGTAAGTTTGCGCCGGGGGTTGGTCTCCCATCCGGCGAAGCCGTCGATACGTCCGGCGCTGATCGCGACCTGTTCCACGATGAGGTCGCGTGGGGTGTCGCGGAAGTGTTCCAGGTTGCTCGCCAGTGACCGGGACCCAGGGCCGTTGCCCTGGTGGAGAAAGTGCGGGCCCATTGCCGACTTCGCCGACGGGGTGTAGAGCGG
>JBOFJB010000114.1:0-1730 GCA_051650465.1 Dermatophilaceae bacterium
GCTGGGCGGGGTTGCTCACCTCGGTGCGGGCCGCCGGCAGCGCCGCCGCCCCGGTGAGGTTGGCGCTGGCGAGCGTGCAGAAGTCGCCGACGACGACCTGGGCCGGGTCGAACGCCTCGATGGTCAGGTTGTTCACCGGCTCACGCAGCGTGACGGTGAAGACGTGGCCGTTCGCGTCGTAGTCGCGGTTCGTCCCCCCGGTACAGCCGTCCTCGGTGGTGCACCGGTTGTTCTGGAACGCGTCGCCGGTCACCTTGTTCGAGGCGGGACTGCCGACGTTGGCCCAGAACTGACCGGTGTCGCTGCAGTTGCTGCTGCCGGTCGAGCCGGGTTCTGGGTCGTCGCCGAAGCGGTTGCACGGGCTGCCGAGCGGCACCGGGCCGGCGTAGTCGGCCACCGCGTACCGGCTGACCGTCGTCTCGGGCACGCCGAGCAGGGGGCCGAAGATGTTGTCGACGGTGCGGGTGACCTCCACCCGCAGCCGGGTCGGGCCGCCACCGAGCGAGGGGGTCACCGACGTCACGGCGTCGTCGCGGAACCCGTTGCCCGACGCGTACTGGTCGGCGATCGAGAACGCCGCCGGCTGGTCTCCGGGCAGCTTGGTCACCCCGCCGAGCGCGGCGGCATCCGCGGCTCGCTGGGCCCGCTGACCGGTGAGATACCAGTTGCCCACATCGACCGCGAAGGCGCAGAACGCCATCAGCACGATGAGCAGCAGGCCCGTCGTGATGGCCACGTAGCCCTCCTCGTCGCGCCGGCGGTTCAGCGTCGGTCGCCTCATCGGGTTGCTCCTTCTCATCTGCAGCCGTTGGTCGCGGGGATCGGCTCGAGCCGGATGACGTTCGCCTCGCGGATGGTGATGCTGTCGAACGCCAGCCCGGTCAGTGCCTCGTGGCGCAGCTGGACGAAGACGCCGATCCGGTCGGGAGGCGACTCGGCACAGGCGTCCATGTCGGTCGCCGGCCAGTCGGAGTACACCGGCTCGAACTCCGAGCCGTTCCACTCGAACTTGACGCAGGTGTCGCAGTCGTCGAACGAGTTCGTGCCGAGTGGGAACTCGTCGTCGGTGTTGGCCCGGTAGACCCACAGCTGCTCGATGTTGTCCTTGTTCATCGCGCCACCGGCGCGCTGCACGCGGTCGGCGGTGTTCTGCGCATAGTCGGTGGCCCGGCCCTGCGCCGACGCGATGCGCACGCCCGCCTTCACGGCATCCGACGCCGACAGGTTGTTCTGCAGGTACAGCGCGAACTCCATGATGCCGACGATGAGGAAGATGACGAACGGCGTGACGAGGGCGGCCTCGACGGCGACGGCGCCCCGCTCGTTCCGGCGGCGGTGGGGTCGGATCATGACGACACGCACACCTGGGTCGACGAGATCTGCTCGAGCCGCATCACCGTGGTCTCCTCCACGAGCAGGTCGTCGCCGAAGGTGATCGGGGCCTCGTTCCGGTACTGCACGCGCACCCCGACCGCGTCGACCGTTCCGCCCGCGCACGCGTTGCGGCCGGACCACGAGCCCGACCCGCCGGTGACGTTGCCGCTCGGGGTGACGTTGAACGACACGCACTGGCCGCTGCAGGCGCCGCTCCCCGACGCCGGCTCGCCGGTCGGCGAGGACGGGTCGGCGCGGTAGACCCACAGCCGGGTGACCCGGCGGTAGTCCATGCCCTCCATCGAGGACACCACCTGCCGGGCGGCGTCGCGGGCGAAGGTCGGCGCCATCGGCTC
>JBOFJB010000115.1:0-3559 GCA_051650465.1 Dermatophilaceae bacterium
CGCCGCCGGCGTAGCCGCCGGGGAGGCCGGCGATGCTCAGCGCCCAGGACGAGTTGCACGTGCCGGCCGACGCGGGCGCCGCAGACGTTGTCAGGACCGCCGCAGCGGCGAGCGCCAGTGCGCTTGTCCCGGTGAGCAGGCTGCGGACGGTGGTCCTCATGGGGTCTCCTCGAGGTGGCGGCGACGGATGCCGGGTCGGGCGATGCGCCGACGCTAACGGCATCCCATCGGTCTGTCGCGCTGAGCGACCGGCCCGGCCGCCACCGTGCGGACGTCACGGCGCGTGATGGCGGCCGGTGCCGCGCCTCGCGTCGGCCCCTGCCGCTCGACGAGCGGGATGCGCCGGGTCGACATAGCGTGGCGAGCGCCAGACCGAACGACTCCACCGACAGTCCGCGCAGGAGGACACCTCACGATGAGACCGCTCATCCGTCAGCCATCCGCCCGACGCGTCGCAGCAGCACTCGCGGCGGCGACGCTCTCGACGACGGCGGCGGTCGCCACGACGACCGCCGCAGCGGCCGCATCTCCGGCACGCTCTGCGCCGGGTCCGGCAACGACCCTGACGTCCGGGGTGAGCGCGGCGGAGCCCGCCGAGCTCGCTTGGGAGCCGTGCGTGGGTGAGGAGCTCGCCGGCCTGCAGTGCGCGACCCTCGACGTGCCGCTCGACCACGACAAGCCGAACGGGAAGACCATCGGTATCGCGATGTCGAAGCGACCCGCCGGCGACCCGGACGCGCGACGGGGGAGCCTGTTCGTCAACCCCGGTGGTCCCGGAGCGGGCGGGCTGTCCCGGCCGGCGACCGCCGAGCGGCGCTACGACGCCTCGGTGCTCGAGTCGTTCGACATCGTCGGCTTCGACCCGCGCGGCATCGGGGCGAGCGCGCCGGTGCAGTGCTTCGACACCGACGAGCAGTACGAGGACGTGCTCGGAGGGGTGTCGTCGCTGCCGGTCACGTCCACCGAGGTCGACACCGCCGTGCGCGCGTTCGGGAAGTACACCCGGGCCTGCGGCCGGAACGCCGGCCCGGTGCTGAGCCACATGAGCACCCTCGACGTGGTGCGCGACCTCGACCTCATGCGGGCCGCGGTCGGGGACGAGCAGCTCAACTTCGTGGGTCTCTCCTACGGCACCCTCATCGGTGCGACCTACGCCAACGTCTTCCCCGACAAGGTGGGCCGCGTCGTCGTCGACGGCAACGTCGACCCGGAGCAGCGCACCAACGACCGGATGGCCAACTTCAAGGACCGGGCAGGCGGCTTCGAGACCGCGCTCGACGGCTTTCTCGCCGAGTGCACCTCCGCCGGCGAGGCATGCGCCTTCGCCGAGGGCGACCCCCGAGCCAAGTTCGACGGCATCCGCGACCGCCTGCGCGACGGGCCGTTGGACCTCGGGCTCCCCGGCGGTCAGATCACCCTCGCCGGCTTCACCTCGGATGTCGGGCAGGCGCTCTACGGCGTCACCGAGCTCGCCCCTCTGGCCGAGGGTCTCCAGGTGATCGCCGACGGGATCGCGGCGGAGGGTGGCACCTCGGGCGACCGGAGCGCGCTAAGCACCGCCGATCGCACCGCGGTCGCGAAGGTGTTCGGCCCGGAGAAGCGCGCGGTCGACCCGGGCGTCGACGGCGCGGGTGTCGACGGCTCGGCCGGCGCTGCGGCATCCGACGCCGAGTACTCGTACAACGGCAGCGACGCCTACTACGGCGTCGACTGCGCCGACACCCAGCCGCCCCGCAACCCGCGGCGCTACGAGTCCTTCGCGCGTGACTTCGAGAAGGTGCACCCGACCTTCGGACGCAGCAACGCCTACCGCGACCTCGCCTGCGCCACCTGGCCGGTGCGCAACCCCGACCGCTACGCCGGCCCGTGGGACACGCAGACGAGCAACCCGGTCCTCGTCGTGGGCAACGCCTACGACCCGGCGACGCCGTACGTCTTCGCGCAGCGGATGACGCGGCAGCTCGGCAACGCCGAGCTGCTCACCCTGGACGGCTTCGGGCACTGCTCGCAGGCCAGCGAGTGCACGAGGAAGGCGATCGGCGCCTACCTCGTCGACGGCACCCTGCCCGCACCCGGCACCGTCTGTGAGCAGGACTTCGGCCCGTTCGACCCCGAGGCGCAGGAGCCGGCGGCGCTCCGGGACACCGCCGCGCTTCGCGGGGCGCGGTCGTGAAGCACTGAGCGACAACGCCTGTGGTGGCCGCCGACCCGCGATGGTCGGCGGCCACCGGCCGATGGGGCAGGCCGGTGCCGCTGTCGCGACGGAAGTGTCACCGGCACGAACCGTGACCGAGCGGTGACCCCTACAGATCCAGCACCAGAGTCAAGGCGTCGTCGACCCGTTGCATCTCCTCCTCGGTCAAGAAGCCTGCGGGCTCGGTGAGCCGCCTCAGGTCGACCGTGGCGAGCTGGTCGCACAGCACGAGGGTCTTGCGATCGGCGACGACGACCTCGGGTCGAAAGCTGGTCGGACGTGCGCTGGTGCTCGTGAAGGCGACGATCCAGGTGCTCAAGGTCAGCCAGTCCGGCTGGAGCACGACCGCGTAGCGGCGCCCACGCTGCTCGTGGCCCTTTCCGCGGGCTGGGAGGCGGTAGACCTCACCTCTCATGCAGGGCCGCGATGTCGTTCTGGATCGCCCGGATCTCGGCGAGGTCCGCAGGGTCGTCGGCGATGGCCCTGGCTTCCGCAGCCGCCGTCCTCCGGCGCTCGTCCCGCTTCATGGCAGCCAGAGCGGCGACGATGACCTGATCGGCGCTCTGATGTCGCGAAGCCCCGATGGAGAGCAGGAGATCACGGGTACTGGTCTGGACCTTGACAGTGGTCGATGCCGCCATGGCCGAAGTATACCTCTGGTAGACCGGTTGCTTGTGACGAACGATGGTCGGACGTGCGCGTGACCTCGACCCGTGGCGGGACAATGGACGCCATGGACATCCGGGACAGCTCGACCGTGCGCCGCGACCTCACCGGCACGGTGGCTGTGGTCACCGGCGCCTCCAGCGGTATCGGCGAGGCCACCGCCCGCGCACTGACCGGTCAGGGCGTCACCGTGGCGTTGCTCGCCCGGCGAGGCGATCGGCTCCGTGCGCTGGCACACGACCTCGCAGCCGGCCCGGGCGCCGCCGAACCCGTCGAGGTCGATGTCACCGACGCCGCGGCGGTCCGGGCAGCGGTCGACGATGTCGCCGAGCGCCACGGCCGCCTCGACGTGCTCGTCAACAATGCCGGCATCGCGCTCTCGACGCTGGCCGTGGACGCCGACCTCGCGGACTGGCACACCATGGTCGACGTCAACCTGGGCGGGGTGCTCAACTCCACCCACGCCGCGCTCGGTCATCTCGTCAGGACCGCGGCGGAGCACGGCGTGGCCGACGTGGTCACCGTCAGCTCGGCCAGCGGCCGCCGGGTCCCCACACCGGAGAGCAACGTGTACGCCGCCACCAAGCACGCGGTGTGCGCGTTCAGCGAGGCGCTGCGCCAGGAGCTCGGTCCACAGCGCGTGCGGGTGGGGCTGGTCGAGCCCGGCTTCGTGGTCACCGAGATGACCGCCTCGGAGGG
>JBOFJB010000116.1:0-1654 GCA_051650465.1 Dermatophilaceae bacterium
ATCGAGCACCTCGACACGGACCCCGCCTACGTCCTCCGCGGCACCGACGCCCTCCGCACGTGGATGCAGGAGAAGGCCGACGAGGTCATCGACGCGATGGCCGGCACCCACTTCGACATCCCCGACCCGGTGCGCACGATCGAGTGCCGCATCGCCCCGACCCAGACCGGTGGCATCTACTACACCGGCCCGAGCGACGACTTCTCCCGGCCGGGCCGGATGTGGTGGAGCGTGCCGAAAGGGGTCACCGAGTTCGGCACCTGGCGCGAGCTGACCACCGTGTACCACGAAGGAGTGCCCGGCCATCACCTCCAGGTCGCCCAAACCGTCTACCGCCGTGAGCTGCTGAACAGGTGGCGCCGGATGATGTGCTGGACCAGCGGGCACGGCGAAGGCTGGGCGCTCTACGCCGAGCGGCTGATGGCCGAGCTCGGCTTCATGGACGACCCGGGCGACCACCTCGGCCTCCTCGACGGCCAGTCGCTGCGGGCCGCGCGCGTGGTCCTCGACATCGGCGTGCACTGCGGTCTCGCGGCGCCCGCCGAGGTCGGCGGTGGTGACTGGACCTACGACAAGGCGTGGCAGTTCCTCACCGCGCACGCCAACAACGACGAGGCATCGCTGCGCTTCGAGCTCGACCGCTACCTCGGCTGGCCGGGCCAGGCGCCGAGCTACAAGATCGGCGAGCGGATCTGGATGCAGCTGCGCCACGAGGCCGCCACCCACGAAGGAGACGCGTTCTCGCTCAGAGAGTTCCACCGCCGCGCTCTCGACGTCGGCTCGGTCGGACTCGACGTCCTCCGCCAGGCGGTGCTCCCCTGAGCGCCGTCCGGATGACGCCCGCCCACGCGGAGCGTGAGACCCGCGGGGGGCTTCGCCCCCCGGACTCCCCGCGACCACCTGCCGCCTCCCGGTTCTCGCACGTCACCATCTCGCGGTCGACCGCGTCATCCGGCGAGAATCCCTGACGTGGACCTCGCCCTCACCGTCGTCGCCATCGTCGTCACCGTCGTCGTCGTCGGACGACTCACCGAGCGGCTCGGCATCGCCCTGCCCGTCGTGCTCCTCGTGGTGGGCGGCGCGGTGTCGTTCGTCCCCGGCATCCCCCTCGTCGCGCTGTCACCCGAGCTGGTGCTGTTCGGCCTGCTGCCCCCGCTGCTCTACTCGGCGGCCATCTCCAGCTCGCTGCTCGACATCAAGGCCAACCGCTGGCCGATCCTCGGTCTGTCGGTGGGACTCGTGGTGTTCACCGCGGTCGGCGTGGCCGCGGTGGCGTGGGCGCTGCTGCCGATCTCGTTCGCGCTGGCGTTCGCGCTCGGGGCGATCGTCGCACCTCCCGACGCCGTCGCGGCCACCGCGGTCGCCCGACGCATCGGGCTCCCCCGGCGGGTCACCACGATCCTCGAGGGCGAGTCGCTGCTCAACGACGCCACCGCGCTGGTGTCCCTGCGCACCGCACTGGCGGCCGCCGGTATCGCCGCCCACGGCACCGAGCTCGAGGAGGTGACCGCGGCGTCGGTCACCGTCGACCTGCTCGTCGCCGCGGTCGGCGGCGCGGTCGTCGGGGCCGCCGTGGCCTTCGTCGTCGGCTGGCTGCGCAGCCGGGTCCGGGAGGTGCCCGCCGACACGGCGCTGTCGCTCGTGGCGCCGTACG
>JBOFJB010000117.1:0-1961 GCA_051650465.1 Dermatophilaceae bacterium
GACCCCTTGGGTGCGCGACCACCGACCAGCACGCGGTCACCGGCGCTGGTGACCGCGACGGGCGCGACCCCGGCCGGCAGCCGCACCTGCTCCAGGGTGACCGGAACACCGCCGCCGGGCCCCGGTTTCGCGGCGCCGCTGTCAGCACCGTCGTGCGAATCCTCGCCGACCGAGCACCCGGCGAGGCCGGCTAGCCCAGCGAGGCTGGTGAGCACCGCTGCGACCCCGGTTGCCCGAACTCTCCCCAGCGCCGTCACCATCTCGCCATTCTCACCTGCCGCCGACTGCTGCCGGAAGACCCTGACGTTGCGCACGACCACGCCGGGTGTGCGCAGTCGTCAGACCCGGACGATCTCGAGACCGCAGACTCCGGCGAGCGGCCCGAAGTCGTCGTCCTGGGTGATCACGGGGAGGCGGTGGGCGGCTGCGGTCGCCGCGACCCACAGGTCGTTCACGGTGACGCGGCGGCCATGCTCGGCGAGGTGCACCCTCAGGCGCGCCCACTCTGCGGCCACCGCGCCGTCGATCGGGAGCAGTTCGATGTCGGCCACCGACTCCAGCGTCGCGAGCCGCCTGGCCCGGATGTCGATGTCGGCCGCCGCCAGGACACCCGCCTGCAGCTCGGCGACCGTCACCGGGCAGATCACAGCCTCGTCCGGCAGCATCCCGCTGTTTATCGGGCGCCCGGACTCCGCCGCGGTGAAGACACTCGTGTCGAGCAGGCCCCGCGGCGGCGCTGCCGTCATCGGATGGGTCCGAGGTCGTCGGTGGTGTCGCCCGCGAGCCGGTCCAGATCGTCGCGCATCCCGGCGTCGGCCTGAGCTCGACCGAGGCGGCGAACTAGCTCGGCACGCGGGATAGGCCGGCGACCGACCCGCCGTACTGGCGACAGCTCCGCGACCTGTCGACCTCGAGAGGTGATGGTGACCCGCTCGCCCTCCTGCACCCGTCTCAGGACATCGGCCGTGTGGTTGCGCAACTCACGAGCCGCGATCTCCGCCATGCGACGAATGTAGCACTTGCGTAGACGCAGCCAGGGCGACAGCTCCTTGAGGCGATTCGTTGGCCGCGACGGCCTCGGCGCGCACCGTCCGCCGAGGTTCCCCCGCACCGACACCCTTACGGCATTCATCGACGCGAATCCTGCCGACGCCGAGGCATGGCTCCGCGACATCCGCACGAGCGACCGCTTCCTCGACGACCAACCATCCACCGACCCCTGGGAGCGCACCGGTGGCTGAGCATGGGCTCGCCGTGCTCGACACCTCGTGCGTCATCGCGCCCCCGGACAACCTCTCCGACATCGCCGAGGCGGCAGCAGTCAGCACCCTCACCGTCGTGGAGCTGGCCTACGGGATGCACACCAGCGACCCCGTGCGGAACGCGCTACGCGAGCGCCGGTACCGCGAACATCGTCCACGTCATCGCCGTATGAGCCGACGTCACCGGCGGCGGACCGCGCCGACGGCGTCCTGGATGGCGCGCGTCACGTGGGTGTGGGGTGGTGAGTGAAACGCGTGCCGGTTCATCGCCCCAGAACCTTCGCCATCGCCCCAGGAAGTTCCTGAGGCGATGGCGAAGGTTCCCGGATGGGGCGGGAAAGTGGGGATCAGCGGTGCAGGTCGAAGCGGTCGAGCTCCATAACCTTGACCCAGGCGGCGATGAAGTCGGCCACGAACTTCTCGGCCGCATCGTCGCTGGCGTACACCTCGGCGAGCGCCCGCAACTGCGCGTGCGACCCGATGACGAGGTCGGCAGCCGACGCGGTCCACCTCTCGTCACCGGTGGCGGTGTCGCGGCCGACGTAGACGTTCTCGTCGGTGCGCGACGGGCTCCACTCGATGCCCGGGGCGAGCAGGGTGCGCAGCACGTCGTTGGTCAGCTGCCCCGACCGTTCGGTGAGCACACCGAGCGGGCTGTCGCCGACGTTGGCGCCGAGCGCCCGCAGGCCGCCGATCAGC
>JBOFJB010000118.1:0-3246 GCA_051650465.1 Dermatophilaceae bacterium
TCCGGCATGCTCAGCATGGGTCGAGAAGTCCACGCGCACAGTGTGAACCTCTGCCAGGTCCGGCAGTCAGGTGGTCGCCGACCCGCCCGGGTCGACCGGATGCGGCAGCGGCATACCGTGGACGTCATGCGCGCGATCATCGTCCCGGTGCCCGGAGGCCCGGAGGCCCTGACCCCCACCGAGCTGCCCGACCCCGGGGCCGGGCCCGGCGAGGTGCTCGTGCAGGTGGCCGCCGCGGGAGTCAACCGGGCCGACGTCATGCAGCGACTCGGTGTCTACGCACCACCACCGGGCGAGTCGGAGGTCCCCGGCCTCGAGGTGAGCGGCACCGTCGTCGCCCTCGGCGCCGGCGTCGAGGGCTGGTCACCGGGCGACGAGGTGTGCGCGCTGCTCGCCGGCGGCGGCTACGCCGAGCTGGTGCGAGTACCTGCCGGCCAGGTGCTTCCGGTGCCGCCCGGTATCCCGCTCGCGGATGCCGCGGGCCTGCCCGAAGCGGCGTGCACCGTGTGGTCGAACGTGTTCATGACCGCGAATCTCGTTGCCGGAGAGACCTTCCTCGTACACGGCGGGTCATCGGGGATCGGCACCATGGCGATCCAGCTCGCCCGCGATGCCGGCGCCCGAGTCGCGGTCACCGCGGGAAGCACCGCGAAACTCGCGGCCTGCCGGGAACTCGGCGCAGAGATCCTGGTGAACTACCGCGAGGAGGACTTCACCGCGCAGCTTCGCGAAGCCACCGGGGGCCGTGGTGCCGACGTCATCCTCGACACCATCGGCGGGGCATACCTGCCCCGCAACGTCGCCGCGCTCGCGACCGGTGGCCGGCTGGTCGTCATCGGGCTGCAGGGCGGCATCCGCGGTGAGCTCGACCTCGGCACGCTGCTGGGGAAGCAGGCCTCGATCACGGCCACCTCGTTGCGCTCACGACCTGCGCCTACCAAGGCCGGCATCGTGGCTGCGGTCCACGAGCACGTCTGGCCGCTGCTGGCGAACGGCCGGGTACGACCCGTCATCCACTCCCGATACCCGCTCGCGGATGCGGTGCGAGCGCATCGCGAGATCGAGGCCAGCAGTCACATCGGCAAGGTGCTCCTCACCATCTGACACCTCACACCCGGTGCGAGCGGCAGGCACCGGGTGGTGCGGATGCCGCCGGCCTCGATCACCGCGGCAGGTCCGCCAGCGGCGTGGTTCGGGTGCCGCCGGCGTCGGTCCAGGTGACCGTCGCGGCGCCCGTGGTGAGGTCGGCGTCCAGGGTCGCCGAGTCCGCCCCGTGGGTGAACGTCATCCGCAGCGTCGAACCACCGCCCTCGGCGGTCATCGACCCGTCGAACGCCGGATGCCCGTTACGGAACCGGATCAGCCGGCACAACGCGTCGACCACCGGGCGTGCGAGCGCGGTGTCGATCTCGTCGCGGGTGTAGTGGTGCCGGTTGACGTCGCGGCCGACACCGCTGCGACCGAGCAACTCCATGTCGTTACTCCCGGCGAGCAGGCCGACGTAGTAAACCTGCGGGATGCCGGGCGTCCACAACTGGATGGCGCGGCCGAGGAGGTACCGGGCGTCGTCCCGGCCGAGCGCGTCGTAGTAGGTGCAATTCACCTGGTAGAGATCGACGTTGGCGGCGGCCGACCCGGTGGCCTGGCGGGACGTGCCGGCACTGTTGGCGTGGACCGTCTCGACCAGGGTGTCGATCTGGGCAGGGCTGAGGAGCCCCGGACGGGACCGGTCGGCGGCGTCGGCTCCGACGTCGACGACGCCGATGCCGTCGTGGGTGTCGAGCACGGTGACCGCGTTGGCCGGGCGGATCCGCAGCCAGCCCAGCAGCGGGTCCGCGTCAGCGGCGGTGAGGGCGTGCAGCACCAGCGGCGGGAGCGCGAAGTCGTACACCTGGTCGACCTGGGCCGCGATCTCGATCTGCCGCTCGTAGTACGAGTGCACCTCGACGAGGACCTCGAGCCCGCGCTGGCGGCACCACCCGGTGAGTTCGCCGATGAACGCGAACGTCTCAGGTGTCATGAACGACGTGTCACCAGGTGTCTTGACCGCGTAGCCCACGGCGTCGAGCCGGACGCGGCGTACACCCGCCTCGGCCATCCGGTCGAGGACCCGCAGGAGGTACGCCCGGGTCGCCAGATGCCGGACGTCGACGTCGACCTGCTGGGGGGTGAACGTGGTCCAGCACAGCCGCCGGGTGCCGTCGGCGAGTTGGTACGACGTGAACGGCAGACCGGGACGTGGCCGGTACAGGCGGGTCAGGTCCTCCTCGGTGGCGCCGGTGGGGAACACCCCGCCGAGAGTGAGGAACATGCCGTCGTACTCCGAGCGAGTGCCCTTCTCGACCCAGTCGAGGAACTGCGGTGAGCCCGACGAGACGTGGTTGACGATCACGTCGACCATGACGTCGTGGTGCTCGGCGAGGCCGGCGATGTCGGACCATGAGCCGAGCCGCGGGTCGACCTGGGTGTGGTCCTGCGGGTCGAACCCGGCGTCGGCACCGTCGTATGGGGTGAAGAACGGGAGCACGTGCACGCCGCCGAACAGTCCCCGGAGTGACCCGCCGAGCAGGTGCTGGAGGCCAGCGAGGTCACCGCCGAAGCGGTCGGCGTACGTGATGAGTTCCACCTGGTGGGACACTCGGCGCTCCTTCGTTGGTCAGGTGGTGTGCGGGTATCGATTCGGTTGACCTGGTGCACCGGCCAGCGTGCCGGTACTCGATGCTGGCGCTCAGCGTAGGTCCGTCGTCCTCGGCGCCGTAGCCGGCCTCTGTCGACGACCTGCCAGATCCGCGGTGCAGGCTCCACGCACGGCACCTGAGGCACCGCCGACAAGCGACGGATCACCAGCTCGACTACGGTGGCGCAGGCTGCTCCGAGTGAACCTCTCGGAGAATTGCCTCAACCAGGTGCATCCGTAGAGCCACCCCCGGCCGAACTAGAGACACCTAACCACCCGTTGAAAGGGACACCTGATCATGCGCAAGCCCCTCGCGGCATCCGCGGCCTTGGCCGTCGCCGCTCTTCCTCTGGTCCTCGCCACTCCTGCTGCCGCAGCGGATGACGCGAAGGTCGTCGTGTTCCACGGCGTGCCCGGGCTCACCGTTGATGTCTACGTGAGCGCCGACGAGACCTACGCTGCCGACGAGGCCGCCCTCACCGACTTCAAGCCGGGCACCGTGACCGACCCGATCGACCTGCCTGGTGGCACCTACAACCTCGCTGTCTTCCCGGCCAACGCCGACCCGA